>JALFCW010000027.1 GCA_022771625.1 Prevotella sp. | reverse complement strand
GTGAGTAGCTTGCCCACCCGCCTCTTTAGCTCAGTTGGCCAGAGCACGTGATTTGTAATCTCGGGGTCGTTGGTTCGAATCCGACAAGAGGCTCAAAAAAGTTACCCAATTCACCAGTCTAAGAAGGGATGATTCCTCAATATCATGAGGTTTCATCCCTTATTCATTATCCCGTTGTGCAATCGATTGCACAAATAATAACACTATTAATATACTACAACAAGGCTGTCGGCCTTGATTCTGGCCTGAAGCCAATCGTGGAGCTTGGCCTTGTCGGCGGGAGACATACGCGCCTTGGCATCCAATGACACTATTGCCGCAATGAAACGCTTGACTGCGGTAGTGTCGCGTTCTGACTGTGCCACACGAGATATACTGATGGTGCGCACTTGGGGATAAAGAGCCTTGAGCTCTCCCGACACCTGCTGAGTGAGATTTTCATAACGCGTATAGGAATCAAGCAACTTGTTGAGTTCACTTATCTCTGCCGACATCTCCACAAGTTTCTTGCGCTCCACATCATGATTGCTGCTTATCTGCTTGAGCTGATTATTGAGCATGAGAATACTGTCGGAACCCTCTCCCTGAATGATGTTGAGCGAATAATCGCCCAACCCATACTGCTCCATGCGCTTTTTGGCAGCAGCTTCGGCGGAGTCGGATATCTCCCTTCCCACTGCCACAATATTGAGCACTTGATTTTTTTGGTCAACTTCACTCGAAAGAACCTGGGTGCCAGGTTGGGAAAGCTCGGTCTTGACAAACGAGTTCAACTTGTTGTCGAAGATACTACGACGCACAATCCCCACCGTCATGAACGTTGCGGGAATCATCGTGACGATGGCTATTCCGGCAACAACACGCTGCGCCTTTTTAGCCAAAGCAGGATTTTGGAACTCAAGACGATGGAAATGCATCAGTCGCACACCAACATAAGTGGCAAGACTGATGAACACCGAATTGATGAAGAAGAGATAAAATGCTCCGAGGAAATAAAGGAAATGACCTGTGGCAAGACCATATCCTGCTGTACACAACGGAGGCATAAGGGCAGTGGCAATAGCCACACCAGGGATGACATTACCCTTGCCCTTGGTGCAGAGAGCAAGAATGCCGGCAGCACCACCAAAGGTGGCAATGAGCACGTCGTAGATAGTGGGAGAAGTGCGCGCAAGCAATTCCGACTGTGCCTCGCCCAATGGCGTGATGAGAAAATACACCATCGCCGTGAGAACACTGATGAGAGTGGCCACACCGAAGTTTTTCACCGCACGACGCATAAGATTGAGGTCGTTGATACCCATCGCCAATCCCATACCAATGATAGGACCCATGAGAGGGGATATCAACATGGCACCGATAATCACCGCCGTGGAATTGACATTCAATCCGAGCGAAGCAATAAAAATGGCAAAGATGAGCACCCACAGATTGGCACCACGGAAACTCACTCCACTTGTGATCTGATTGACTATCTCCTGTTCGTCTTCCATGTCTTGCATGATGACGAAATGAGCCTTGATTTTACCTAATAATCTTTCCATAATACAAACCTATTTTTATTTCACAATTTTATAACCTTTTCCACACAATATTCCGTCTTTTTTTCATACTCAGATTCACTTTTAAAGAAAAAATAGGGGCAGCCAAACAGCCACCCCTAACCAACACAAAAACTAAACTAGACTTAACTAAATTCTACAAAGGGACTTTCACAAGCCCCTACATGATAGCTTTATCGATGCAAAGATAGCAATAACTTTTGTATTAAACAAACTATTTCCTGCTATTTTTGTTAATTTATAAAAAAATTAAGAATGTTACGTGGTATTTAATATTTATTTACCATATATTCATGATATTTATGTATCATTTATTACATTCTCATTGTTTTCATTACATTCTCACCGTTTTCGATAGAAGATAATAATCAAGTATCGTCATTGCTGCCATTGCCTCGACGATAGGCACTGCACGTGGCAATACACAGGGGTCATGACGACCACGGGCAGTAAGGGTTGTAGGATTACCATCTTTATCCACCGTCTGCTGCTCCATCAACAAGGTTGCAACTGGTTTGAAGGCTACGCGGAAATATATATCCTCACCATTACTGATGCCTCCTTGTATGCCACCGCTATTATTAGTGGCAGTGTGGAATCCCTCGGTTAATACATCATTGAGTTCGGAACCACGACGATTGACACAAGCAAATCCGGCTCCATACTCGAAGCCCTTGACGGCATTAATGCCAAGCATGGCAGAACCGAGGGCAGCATGAAGCTTACCGAATTCTGGTTCGCCAAGTCCCACAGGACAACCTTTTATCACGCATGTGATGATACCTCCGATAGTGTCTCCCTGACCTTTCACTTCGGCAATGAGCTTTTCCATCTTTGCAGCAGCCTCCAAGTCGGGACAACGCACCGCAGTGGTCTCTATCTTGGAGAAGTCGTGATGACGATAGTCGGGGTCGATAGAAATGTCGCCCACTTGAGATGTGTAGGCAGTGACACTCACTCCGATCTGGCGCAATGCCAACTTTGCCAAGGCTCCTGCCACACAACGCGAGATTGTGATTCGGGCAGACGAGCGTCCGCCTCCCCTGTGGTCACGTTCCCCATATTTTGTGGTATAGGTGTAGTCGGCATGAGAGGGACGGAACACATTGCGCATATTCTCATAATCCTGAGAATGTTGATTGGTATTGCGCACGACAAAGCCAATAGGACAACCCGTGGATTTTCCCTCAAAGACACCACTGAACAGTTCCACCTTGTCGGCTTCCTTCCTGCTTGTTGTTATTGCGCTCTGTCCGGGGCGACGGCGGTCGAGCTCCGACTGTATGAAGTCAAGGTCGATATCAATACCTGCTGGCATTCCATCAACCACTCCTCCCACAGCCTCGCCATGACTCTCGCCAAAGGATGTGAGCGTAAAGATATTACCGTAAGTATTACGCATAATAATCCTTTATTATTTAAATCTTTTAATATTTAAATTTTTTAATTTTTAATGGCATCCGCATCCACAATGATGGTCATGATGATGATCACCACAGTCACAATGATCGTCGCCACAATCACAGTCACCGCCGCAGTCACCACATCCGCAACCGCAACCCTCACCGCTCAGGCGATTGATAAATCCCTGAATCTCATCCTTAGTTGCCTCACGGCTCTCGATAACCTTACCAGAGAAGCATAGAGTCTTACCGGAAAGGGGATGATTGAGGTCCATCTTCACCTTGTCGTCGGTAATTTCGAGAACACGTCCGTAGAAACGGTTGCCATCCTCATTCTGCAAGGGCACGATAGCATCCACAAAGATATTCTCATGGTCGAAATGTCCGTTGATACAGAACATCTCACGATCGAGGTCGAGGATGCGTGCAGCCTCACGATCACCGTAGGCTTCGTCCTTGTCGAGCTCAAACTCAAAATCGGCTCCAGCTTCAAGACCTGCGACTTGCTTTTCAAACTCCTCGAGAGTAACTCCAAATCCACTTAAAAACTGAAAAGGACGCTCAGCAGTGGCTTCCTCTACGAATTCTCTCTCTCCATTCTCTACCGTATAGAGCTTATAGCTCACGGAAATGTACTTGTTGCTCATAATATGTATATAATGTATTTAATTTACTTATTTAAATTTTTTAATTTCACAAAGCGACTCACTCCGCCACTCCGATAATCTCATCTACCGATTTGCATCCGTGGGCGTCAAGCCATGTATTGATACCATCGCGCACCTTAATTGTCACTGTGGGGTCGATAAAGTTGGCTGTACCAATCTCAATAGCAGTGGCACCAGCCATCATAAACTCGATGGCATCCTCGGCAGTCATAATGCCACCAAGACCTATCACAGGAATCTTCACAGCCCTCGACACCTGCCACACCATCCTCACTGCAACCGGTTTGACGGCAGGACCACTCAATCCTCCCGTTCCGATACTGAGCCTGCGGCATCTCTTCTCGATGTCGATGGATGTTCCCATTAATGTGTTGATAAGCGACACACTGTCGGCTCCCTCGGCCTCTACGGCACGCGCAATCTCGGTGATGTCGGTGACATTAGGCGAGAGTTTTACGATAAGCGTCTTATGATAGCGCTGGCGCACTGCCTTCACCACACTGGCAGCTCCAGCACATGTCACACCAAAGGCCATACCTCCGTCCTTCACATTAGGACAAGAAATGTTAAGTTCGATAGCCGGTATCTTATCCAAAGCATCAATGCGGGCGGCACACTCTGCATAATCCTCAGGTGACGAACCGCTCACATTTACTATCATATTAGTGTCGATATCCTTGATTTCGGGATATATATGCTCGCAGAAATAGTCAACACCCTTGTTTTGCAGTCCCACACAGTTGAGCATTCCCATATGAGTTTCAGCCATGCGTGGATAATCGTTACCCTCGCGAGGCTTAAGCGTTGTACCCTTCACGATGATGCCTCCGATACCATCAAGTGGAACGAAATCGGCAAATTCAAGTCCATATCCGAAAGTGCCCGATGCTGTCATCACCGGATTCTTCAGATGCAAATCATTTATTTTTACGTTTAGAGATGCCATAACAATTTCTTAATATTAAACACGGGTCCTTCCTTACAAACACACAGATTGCCCTCAGTGGTCTTTTCCACGCAGCACAAGCAAGCGCCCACACCACAGGCCATCATATTCTCAAGCGAAGCCTCACATTCCACTCCTACCTTGGCTGCATATTTTGCCACATTCACCATCATTGGTTTAGGTCCGCATGTGGCAATCATGTCGAAATGCTCGCCAAGCACAGAGTGATTGGTGACGAAACCTTTCTCACCTTCGGAACCATCTTCCGTAGTCACGCATACGCGTCCGTACTTATTAAATAAATCCATCTCAAGCAAATCGGCTGCCTTGCGTGCTCCCAAAAGGAATGTCGGTTCTATGCCATGTCGCTTCATCTCGGCTCCCATATACAGCAACGGAGCCACACCTACACCACCTCCTACGAGCAACACCTTGTCGCTCGACTTCTGTGGCATAGTAAAACCGCGACCGAGTGGCAACACACAATTAAGCGTGTCTCCCTGCTTTACACTCACGATATGGCGAGTACCGTCGCCTATTGCTGCAACCAGAAGCCATAGTTCATTTGCTTCTCTATCTACAAAGTTAATGGAAATGGGACGGCGCAAGAAAGTGGATTGGGAGCCATCGACTCTCACTTCCACAAACTGTCCAGGCTCCATCTCCGGCAGAGATTCTTCGTGGGTAAGACGCAACAACGAGTACTTTTCGTTGATGCGCTCCACACTTCTCACTTCCAGGTCGAGGACGTATTTCTTCATTCCTTAAAATCTTAACTCTAAATTTTTAATTCTTATATTATCTTTGCTTTTGCAATTTTGCTGCAAAGGTACTTTAATTTGCAGACAATACCAAACGAAAATGAACTTTTTATCACTTTTACACCAAATTATTTCTTTGGGGCAGGATAGAAGCTCTCATATGTGAAGTCGTCATAATACACCTTTATCTCTACTACATGCCTCTGTGGCCTGTCAACAAATTTTACCTCCGTTTTAACTGTTTCACGAGGTGTATTTCTTACACTATTATTTTCAATAGCTCTCGTCGTCTCAGTTTTGAGATCTTCTGCAACATTTGCACTATCGTCAAATCCAAAATCGAGCATTCCAGTCTCCACCCCTGGAGTAGGAGAGGCTGTATCTAAATTATGATCTTTAGAGTCGGAATACATATTTCCAGAGCCAAACATCAGCCAATCTGTATTGATGTTGGGAATTTTCATTTTGATTGCCTCAACGGTCGAGAGGGTGGGTTTAGTTCTTCCTGTAAAGATACTGCTGAGTGTAGCAGGGGAGATGTCGAGGAAGGCAGCAAAGGACTGCTGACTCATCTGTTGGGAATCCATAATTTGCTTAATTCTATCTTTCATTGTCTTATAATGTTATGTTGTGTGACTTTTCGCCATTTTTTCAATGCGTTTACAAAGGTAAACATAAAAATTGAAACGAGCAAATAATCTAAAATAAATTTAGATTTTTAAACTTTTGATTTTAATTTTTGAATTTACAAAACCACGGTGTCCTTATGGTTGTATGAGATGTTTAGATTTGCAAATGTGGATATCAAAATATAAATTATTACAATTAATTACTTTGGATATTTTGGCTAAAATACTGAGTTCTAATAGACTAAATCAACGATATAACCTTTATTTAAAAGAGATATGCATATTACAGGTTGTATATGTGACGTTTTTTATTGTGGTTTTTAGGGGTATTAGTATATAACCAATTGGTTTTTAGATATTTATCTTTCTAAAATATTAGATGAATATATATACATTTGTGATTTGATTCCCAAAATGAGTGATTTATAAATCTGCATTTACAAAACTAGATGTAGTATTTTGGTTTGTGAATTTACATATTTATACCATTACAATGTTATAGTTTGGTTTGGGTTTACAAATCTAAATACAGAAAGATAAATGCAAACAAGTCTTAACACTAAATTCGTGTGATGAGTAAGAAGGCAAAAAAGAGCGAAAAAAAGCATTTTTCGATTATTCCCAACAAGTCTCCGAGAATTCAAAAATACGCGAATTTTGAGAGGGTAAAATCGATGCTAACACGTTGATAATGATAGAAAAGGGCATAAAAAAAGTGCTCCAGCGGAGCACTCGTTCTAGATAAAAATAACGCCAAAAAAGCTGTTTTTTCAATGTAGAATAAAGAAAATTAACTCCTTCATGAGCTCCCCGGGAGGGGTATTTGGGTTATCCAAGCCCTTACTTTTAGCGTCTATTTCTCTAATTTTAGAAATAATCTGCATTACCTTCAATCCTGAGTAATTTCTCATGCCTGTCATATAATCCTTGGCAGACCATGGATTTTTCAAATCGAGCCATTTTGCAACAGCCTCCTGGTTTGCTTTTTGTGGGCAATAAAATGCGATCATCAGATTTTGGAAGTAATTAAAGAGCAATGGGAGAATTTGGAACAAACTGCCAGCCTTCGGATTGTTGTCAAAATAAATTGAAATCTGATTAGCCTTATATACATTGCGGTTTACAATAGCATCTCGCAGTTCGAAGGCATTAAAGTCCTTGCTGACCCCAATTTGCTTTTCTACAATTTCGGGAGTCACTCGTTTGTTGTCATCAGGTAAAGCCACAAGCACCTTGTCGAGTTCACTAGTCAGTCGATGGAGGTCGGCCCCTATCGAATCGGCAATCATCTGCTCCGACTTAGGATCGATGCTCGCTCCCCTCGCCTGAAGATATTTTCCGATGAAAGGCACCAAGTCGCGTTCTCTGAGTTTCTTGCTCTCGAAGACCACTCCCACCTTTGCCATTTCAGAAAACACTTTTTTTCTTCTATCAGGATTACCATATTTGTGACAAAAGACAAGAATGGTTGAAGCCAATGGTTTCTCGACATATTTCTCCAAAGGATCCAAACCAGTCAATTTTTGCGCCTCCTTGACAATTACCACCTGATAATCTGCCATCATAGGGTATCTCCTTGCAGCCTCAACAACATCCTTTCCAGTTACATCTGCGCCATACATCACAGTCATATTGAAATCGCGCTCTTCTGGAGTAAGCACATTTTCGGCTATATAATCGGAGATCTTGTCGATATAAAACGGCTCATCCCCCATCAGATAATAGATGGGTTTGTATTCACGCGCTTTCAAATCGCGCATAATACTGTCGAAAGTAACATTTTTCGTTTCTGCCATTGATTTTTTGCGAATTATTTATTATCTTTGCAGGCGAAATTGATGCCGTTGCGCAGCTTACGCCTGCCATTTTCGTGCAAAGTTAGCTAAAACGGATGAAATATCAAAATAAAAAAGAAGAAAAATCAAGTTGGAATACATTATTTACACCTTATTATATATATGTACGAACTCAACCTGCCGAAATATGGTATAAAAATAAAGAATGACAAGGGGCATCAGGCGATATTCGATGTTCTTAGGCGCAAATATGTTGCTCTCACTCCCGAGGAATGGGTGAGACAGCATTTCGTGCACTTTCTCATCGAGCATAAAGGATATCCCAAGGCACTTATGGCAAACGAGATTCAGCTTGCGATAGGCAACAAAAAGCTACGTTGTGACAGTGTGCTGTACGACCGCACGCTCAAACCTCGTATGATTATTGAATACAAGGCTCCTACGGTAAGCATCACGCAGAAAGTATTCGACCAGATAACCATATACAATATGCTGCTACATGTGGATTATCTGGTGGTGAGCAACGGAATAAAGCATTATTGTTGCCGTATGGATTATGCCAATCAAAAATATTTATTCTTGGAGGATATTCCTGATTATCAAAATTTGCTTACATAATATACTGGAAAAGAATTGGGGATGAGAGCTAAAACCCACATCCCCAATATTTATTATTATTCCTCTTCGGTCTTCTTGCGACGGATGGCGCGCTTGCGAGGTTTCTTCTCCTCCACTCCTGGTTTGTCAATCTTAACACCTGCCAATTCAGGGTCAATCATGATACGTCCGCAATATTCGCACACGATGATTTTCTTGTGCATCTTGATGTCCAACTGGCGCTGTGGCGGAATCTTGTTGAAGCAACCGCCACAAGCATCACGCTGCACATACACAATACCAAGTCCGTTGCGGGCATTCTTGCGAATGCGCTGGAATGAAAGCAACAGACGAGGCTCAATCTTAGCCTCCAGTTCAATAGTCTTGAGTTTCAGACGCTCTTCCTCAGCGCGTGTCTCAGCCATAATATCGTCGAGTTCGCTCTTCTTCAAATCAAGCTCTTTCTGACGATCCTCAAGCAATTCGTTGCTCTGTGTTTTTTCGAGATTCTTCTCGTTGATACGGTTTTGAGCCTCGCGAATCTTCTTGTTGCAGAGCTCGATTTCGAGTGTCTGAAACTCTATTTCCTTGCTCAGCGTGTCATACTCGCGATTGTTCTTGACATCGTCGAGCTGAGCCTTGTAGCGAGCCAACAAGGTTTGTGCATCAAGGATTTCAGACTTCTTAGTCACAACAGCCTGCTGAAACTCGTCAATCTCGTTCTGAATCTTCTCAATACGCGTTGTCAGACCTTCAATTTCGTCTTCAAGGTCTTCCACTTCAAGAGGCAGCTCACCTCTGAGCGCCCTTTTCTCGTCGATAGCCGACAAGGTGGTCTGAAGCTGATAGAGTGTCTTCAGCTTATCTTCCACCGACAAATCCGTAGGATCTTTTTTTGCCATATTCTTTTACAGATAAATTATTGGATTTGTGCTTGTCTCCGCCTGATATACAGGTAATTGACTGCACGCCTCACTGATTATTGATTTAAATATTTCCGAAGTAAACTGTTCGCTTTGGTAGTGTCCGATGACGCATATCTGTATCTTCTGTTCGTTGCCGAAATACACATGATAATGCATCTCGCCAGTGATGAATGCATCCGCCCCCTCACTGATGGCTTGCGGCAAAAGGAAATCACCTGCACCACCACAGATAGCAACCTTTCTGACAGGCCGTTGGAGCAATTCATTGCACATGGCACACTCCACCCCAAACGCTTTCTTGACGAGCATGATAAAATCTCTAGCATTCATTGGTGATGGAAGAACTCCCACCACACCGCTACCGGCATCCTCGTCTGCTTTAGCAGCAAAGAACCTCACGTCATCTAAACCTATTTTTTCAGCTATCTTGAAGTTCACACCGCCACGGGCATTATCCATATTGGTATGCATTGACACTATGCAAATATCATGCTTAATAGCCTTAATAACAGAGCGTTGCACATAGTCGGCACCGCTGATACACTTGAGACCGCGAAACAGCAATGGGTGATGGGACACAATGATGTTGCACCCCTTTGCAATGGCCTCATCAACAATATCCTCGTTGACGTCAAGACACAATAAAGCCCCTGATGCTTCCGTCTCTGTTAATCCAATTTGCAGGCCGGCATTGTCCCAGTCTTCCTGCAAAGGCAGAGGCGCGAATCGTTCAAGGGCGCTCAACACTTCCTTTATTTTCACGTTTTTCTACGCTTTAATTATGTCCAAGCGGCACGTAATCCACCGCTTTCAGCTTGCAAAGTTACTCGTTTTCTACGAAATAACAAAGAAAAACATTGATTTTTTAGATTATTTTATATTTTTCACATCCAATCATCAATATTAGCCTTAGCTTCCACCTTGTTTTCGACATCATCGGGCAACGAGGGGAAGAAGTCTATCCCCGTGATACGCTCCACCTGATCTACGGTGTTTACATAATCACCCTTGGGACGATTTCCTGATTGGTTCTTATATATGAAACCGATAGCTTTTGGAGTGTCTTTCATCGAGAGCACAACCTTGAAGAAAGCTTCAGGCACTGGTATCTTATTCTTACCAATCTTCTTGTGGGTGGCACTTCCATAGAATATCGGTCCACATACAATGTAAATCTCTCCCTCCTGCTCTGCCCATTTGCGGCATTGCTGCTCCATCTCATTCCAGTCTCCTGCATTCAGACCGTGAATCTGCGGGCAGATATTTGTGAAGAGAAACGACTGCTCCTGCGCCTCCTGGCTCCACTTGTTGTCGCCCGACGGACACATATGTCCCCTGTCGTATCCCGAACTGCGATAGTCGGCATCCGTGGCTCTTGGCTCTGGCACTTCCTCATCCTCATGAAACTTTATTCCCTTCCTCAGAAAAGGACCTGTGACATGATCTCCGGTAAGTCGCCATCCCACCCAATTGGGTTGCTTGTTAGCGATGTTATATGAAGTGACATACCCTACTCTCGTCAATAAGATTTCTCCCTCGGTATCAGCGCTTTGCGCCAGTATTTCAATATCGTAAACATTGCTTTGGGCATTGGTTTTTCCTGCCTTATCTGCAGTGTTCTCACCCTTTGTTATGACTGAGTTATTAACCACAGCTGCCAATAAACACACGGCAGCAAATCCATATACAAATACTTTACCTTTCATCTTAATTCAACTTGATTTCTGCAAAATTACGAGTTTTTCTTCATATATGCAAGAAAAACATAGAAAAAGCGCAAAAAAAAGAGAGACTGAACAAGGCTCTTAGGCCTATATCCAGTCCCCCTCTTAAGATTTATACTCTCTTCCGGACTATTATACCGGCAAGTTTACTCTACCATAGTTGTACATTTTCAGTACGTTGACGCAATACTTGTTAAACTTCTTGCTGTCTGCGATTTTGTTAATCATACGTCTCATAATGTTACCCTTTCATACTTTAATTAAACAATCTTTTTCTAATCTCTTCTGGGCGTTCCTTTATTCGCCCTCTTCGAATTAATCACTTGTGTTATCCTGATGTCTTTTTATCTTTTGACGGTGCAAAGGTACGACATTTTTTTCAATTCCACAATACTTTTTCCTCTCTTTTCCCTCCAAATCCCCCATTATTTGACCTTCGTCATTTCCTCCCCCATCTCGTTGACATTGGTCAATGTGACACTCAATAACACACACTTAAGACCTTGTTCGATCTGCGAATATGTTGCGTAGGTTGCCGTATTTGTCAAAGGATCGGTTATCGGCGAGATAAAGGGTGATACCAAGAGAGAGCATAGAGGCTGCAAAGGTGATGATGATTATCATCATCTGATACTTGATGGCTACACCGGGGAGAGAACCTCCGAGCAACTGACCAATCATCGTGCCAGGAAGCGACACCAATCCCATCACTGCCATATTGGCTACACAAGGAGCAAAAGCCTTCTCCACCGACTTGCGCACAAAGGGCGTGATGGCTTCGAGATGTGAGGCTCCGTTGCCGAGTAGATACTGATATAGTTGGTGCTCGCGCTGCAATCCGTCGTAATAACTGTTGAGTGCAATCACCGCCACACTGAGCATATTACCCATCAATATACCCATGATGGGAATGAAATAACGGGCGTCAAAAGGATGTCCGAGTCGGAGGACAAAGACGAGGAAATACGCTCCAACCACAAGTGCCGAGGCGAAGAATCCCACTGACACAGGCAAGAGGAAAAGCGATTTCCTGAGATGAGTGCGATTGGTGGCAGTAAACGAAGCCACTCCCACCATCACCGCCACCCACAGGAGATTAATCCACGCACTGTTCCATATAAACAGATACTTGAGATAGAGACCAATGAGAAACAGTTGCACCACCATTCTCACCGTTGCCACTACCGTCGAGTTGACGAGTTTTACTCCAAAGCGCCAAAATATATAAAGGGGAATTCCCATCAGCAGCAGTCCCACTGCCATACTGAACCATGAAATGTCTATTGTCATCTTATTAAAAATTAAATTATTACTTTCTTGTCGCATCCATTTGCGAATGCAGGGTCGTGACTCACGGTTATCACCGTTGCACCTTTTGATGCAAGAGCCTTGAAATAGTTGAGCACGAGAGCCGTGGTGTGGGCGTCGAGAGCCGATGTCGGTTCGTCGGCAAGCACAATCGGTTTCTGCAGCAATCCAAGTGTAGATATGATGATTCTTTGTCGTTGTCCTCCACTCAGTTCGCTCACCTTCTTGTCATATAGTTCGGAGTCAAGGTCAAGTTCCTGCCATTCCTCCATCAGCCTTTTCTTCGAGAATGGCGTAGAGACATTCGCCTTGAGTGCAAACGGCATCTTCACCATCTCTTCCACCGTTTCCATAGGCATTGCGAGATCCTGAGGCACGTAGGCCATAAACTTGCGAAATTCCCCCGCAGCAGCAGGAGTGAGCAATTCGCCATCAATACTGACATGCCCCTCTTCCAAGGGCAGAAAACCGAGGATAGACCTTAGGAGAGACGTCTTGCCGCAGCCCGAATCACCGGAGATACACACCACCTGTCCATCCTCAGCACTTAACGACAATCCCCCAAGCAAGGTCTTGTCCCCAAATTTTATCTTTACGTTCTTTATTTCCAACATCTTTTTCTCTATTTTTTATGTTTCGAGGCGCAAATTTAGCCTTTTAATTCCATTTATGCAAACAATTTGGGATGAAAGTGCACGAAAATAGAAAAAAATATGTAATTTTGCACCATTATTTAATATATAATATAAAATATGGAACGACAGGATACGAGCAGTAAGGTGCTTCCAGCCGAATGGGCACCCCAAAGTGCAGTGATGCTGACATGGCCTCACTCCCACACGGATTGGCAACCAATCCTCCCACAAATCACAGAGACATACGTCAGGATGGCAAAGGAGATTGTCAAGCGCGAGCGACTCATCATCGTCACTCCCGAACCCAACAAGGTGCGACAACTATTGCCCCACTCCCCACGTATCACTTACGTGAAATGCGACACCAACGACACATGGGCGCGCGACCACGGATTCATCACTCTCGTAGATCGCGAGCAAAAGAGTCCGTTTACGGGTCATCGCCTGCTCGACTTCCAGTTTAATGGATGGGGAAAGAAATTCGAGGCCTCTCTTGATAATCGTATCAACCGCACCTTGTTTGATGCCAGTGTGGTGAATGGAGAATACATCGACTGCAATGACTTCGTGCTCGAAGGCGGTTCGATAGAGAGCGACGGCGAAGGCACCGTGTTCACCACAACGGGATGCCTGATGGCCCCCAACCGCAACCAGCCTCTCAGTCAGGATGAAATAGAAGAAGAATTGAAAAAACGACTCTCCGCCGACAGAATTCTGTGGATAGACCATGGCGACCTCGTTGGCGACGACACCGATGGACATATCGACACCCTTGTGCGTATAGCTCCCGCCGACACATTGTTATATATGGGATGTGACGACGAGAATGACGAGCAATACGAACAGTTGCATAAGATGGAGGAAGACCTGCGCATGCTTCAGACAAAAAGCGGCAGGGGATATCGCCTGTTGCGCCTGCCCTCCCCCCGCCCGATATACTATGACGGCGAGCAATTCCTCGACAGTCCTGCGGAAGGCACCGAACGTCTGCCTGCCACATACGCCAATTTCCTCGTCATCAACGGAGCGGTATTGTATCCCACATACGCCCAACCCGACCTCGATGCCGAGGCAGCCGCAGTAATCGCCGATGCATTCCCCGACCGCGAGATTATCGGCATCGACTGTCGCCCTATCATCATCCAGCATGGCTCTCTCCACTGCTGCACCATGCAGTTTCCCGCGGGAGTTGTTGTCAAGGCGAAGACCACTGAGTAGGTTTTCAGACCACAGATAGTTTTTTTAGACCACAGATTAACACAGATTATCACAGATTGAGATCCTTTGGCTCTGATTTATTAGGATTGAAAGATTGAAAGATTGAAATCTGTGAAAATCAAAATATCTTTAGATATTGAAAAATCTGTGTCAATCTGTGCTAATCTGTGGACAAAAGAACATCAGTGGACAGAAAAAAAAGAAACATCTGTGGATAAAAGAAATCTGTGGAAAAAGAAAGAGAAATATGAGAAAGATAAAAATAGGATTCCTCCAGCAGCACAATGTAGCCGACAGGAGGACAAACATTCTGAGGTTGGCAGAAGGAATCGCCGACCTCGCCAAACGCGGAGCACAACTCGTGGTGCTTCAAGAGTTGCACAACTCCCTCTACTTCTGTCAAGAGGAGAATGTGAAAAACTTCGAATTAGCCGAGCCCATCCCCGGACCATCCACACAGATGTTCGGTGAGATAGCCAAGCAGTGCGGAGTGGTGATTGTTACATCACTGTTCGAACGCCGTGCCGCCGGACTCTACCACAACACTGCCGTGGTGATAGAGAAAGACGGAAGCATCGCCGGCAAATACCGCAAGATGCACATCCCCGACGACCCCGCCTACTACGAGAAGTTCTACTTCACCCCCGGCGACCTCGGTTTCCACCCTATCGACACCTCAGTGGGTCGCCTCGGTGTGATGGTGTGCTGGGACCAATGGTATCCCGAAGCCGCCCGTCTGATGGCTCTTCAGGGAGCCGAACTGCTCATCTATCCCACAGCCATAGGCTATGAGTCGAGCGACAGTGAACAGGAACAGGAACGCCAACGCAGGGCATGGCAGACAGTGCAGCGAGGTCATGCCGTAGCCAACGGTTTACCAGTTGTGGCAGTCAATCGTGTGGGATATGAGTCCGACCCCTCGGGACGCACCAATGGCATACAGTTCTGGGGAACATCGTTTGTCGCCGGTCCACAAGGCGAAATCTACTACGAGGCCTCCAACACCGAAGAGGAAAGTATCATCGTGGGTGTTGACCTCGACCATAGCGAGGATGTGCGCCGCTGGTGGCCCTTCCTCCGCGATCGTCGCATAGAGGAATACAGCGGTATCACTCGGCGATTCATTGACTGATAATACAAGCAAACTTCAAACAACAAAAAAAAGAAATAGAAAATGTCTGAGAACTTAAGATTTCAAGTGGTGGAAGAGGCCTTCAAGAAAAAGGCCATAGAAGTCCCCACCCCAAAAGAACGCCCGTCGGAATACTTCGGCAAATACGTTTTCACGCGCCAGAAGATGTATAAGTATCTGCCTGCCGACGTGTATGAGAAACTCATCGACGTCATCGACAACGGTGCCCGACTCGACCGCTCCATTGCCGACGCAGTGGCAGAGGGAATGAAACAATGGGCAATCGAGCATGGCGTCACCCACTACACCCACTGGTTTCAGCCCCTCACAGAGGGCACTGCCGAGAAGCACGACGCCTTCGTGGAGCACGACGGCAAGGGTGGAATGGTAGAGAAATTCAGCGGCAAACTGCTCGTACAACAAGAACCCGACGCATCATCGTTCCCCAATGGCGGCATTCGCAACACCTTCGAGGCCCGAGGCTACTCAGCTTGGGACCCCACGTCGCCCGTGTTCATCATCGACGACACACTCTGCATCCCCACCATCTTCATATCCTACACTGGTGAGGCACTCGACTACAAGGCACCACTTCTGCGTGCCCTTCATGCTGTGGATCGCGCCGCCACCGACGTGTGCCAACTCTTCTATGACAATGTGAGCAAGGTTACTTGCAACCTTGGATGGGAACAGGAATATTTCCTCGTGGATGAGGGCCTCTACTCTGCCCGACCCGACCTCATGCTTACAGGTCGCACACTGATGGGCCACGAGAGTGCCAAGAACCAGCAGATGGACGACCACTACTTCGGCACCATCCCCGACCGCGTACAGGCCTTTATGAAAGACCTCGAGATACAAGCCCTCGAACTTGCCATTCCCTGCAAGACACGCCACAACGAGGTTGCCCCCAACCAGTTTGAGTTGGCACCCATCTATGAGGAATGTAATCTCGCCGTCGATCACAACATGCTCCTTATGTCGCTGATGAAGCGAGTGGCACGCAAGCACGGATTCCGCGTGTTGCTCCACGAGAAGCCCTTCGACGGCATCAACGGTTCGGGTAAGCACAACAACTGGAGTCTGTGTGCCGACAACGGTGTGCTGCTCCATGCCCCAGGCAAGACACCCGAGGAAAACCTGCGCTTTGTCACATTCATCGTCGAGACACTTATGGCTGTGTATCGCCACAACGGATTGCTGAAGGCCTCCATCATGTCGGCAACAAATGCCCATCGCCTTGGTGGCAATGAGGCTCCTCCCGCCATCATCTCGTCGTTCCTCGGACAACAACTCAACGAGGTGCTCGACCATATCGAGAAATCCGACAAGGACGAACTCTTCAACATCCGCGGCAAACAGGGAATGGAGATAGATATTCCCCAGATTCCCGACCTCATCATCGACAACACCGACCGCAACCGCACCTCTCCCTTTGCCTTCACCGGTAATAGGTTTGAGTTCCGTGCCATCGGTTCCGAAGCCAACTGTGCCTCGGCTATGATATCCCTCAATGCCGCCATGGCAGAGGCACTATCCTCATTCAAGCAGCGCGTGGATGCACTTATTGCCAAGGGCGAGACAAAGGTGAGCGCCATCATCGACGTATTGCGCGAGGATATCAAGACCTGCAAACCCATCCGCTTCGACGGCAACGGATATAGCGAGGAATGGGTGGAAGAGGCACGCCGCCGCGGACTCGACGTGGAGAGCAGTTGTCCCGTGGTGTTCGAGCGCTATCTCGACGAAGCAAGCGTAAGGATGTTCGAATCCGCAAAGGTAATGACCCGCAAGGAACTGGAGGCGCGCAACGAAGTGAAATGGGAGACATACGTGAAGACCGTGCAGATAGAGGCCCGCGTTCTTGGCGACCTGTCGATGAATCATATCATCCCCGTCTCCACCCACTATCAGAGCCAGCTCATCCGCAATGTGCAGGCAATGAAATCGGTGTTCCCAGCCGACAAGGCAGAGCGCTTGAGCATCCGCAACCTCAAGCTCATTGAGGAGATAGCCGAGCGCACCGGACGCATAGAGAACCTCGTTGACGAACTTGTGGAATGTCGCCGTGTGGCTAACCGTATAGAGGACATCCACCAACGCGCCATAGCCTATCACGACGAGGTCAATCCCAAGATGGATGCTATACGCCATGAGATAGACAATCTCGAATTGATAGTGGAAGATGGTCTGTGGACACTCCCGAAATACCGTGAGATGCTGTTTATCAGATAAATGATTTTATCACAAACCAGATAACGGGGACTGCAAGTGCTGGAAGAAAATTCAGTGTCTTGCAGTCCTTTAGGTTTAGGAGGGCAAGGCCGCTGCCCGTAATCATAAGACCTCCCACGATGAGCAATTCCGACATAAGTGCGTCGCTCACTGCACTACTCGACACGTGGGCCACAAGCCAAAACATTCCCTGCCACATAAAAAGCACAGGAGCGGCAAGCACCATACCGATGCCGTAAGTAGAAGCAAACACTATCGACGACACGAGGTCGAGAGTGGCATTAGTGAAGAGGAATGTGTTGTCACCCTTGAGGGCACTGATAACAGGGCCAAGCATCGACAACGGACCGATGCAATATAGCAGGATGGCAGTGGATAGACCGTCGGCAAGGGATGACTTTTTCCTGTCAACAAGTCGGTGGAACCGCCCGTTGATGTCAAGCCTCGTTCCGATGATTCCTCCCAAGGCCATCGATATGATGAATAGCACGGGATATTGGCTTTTGGGAAGATTGGTGATAGTAGCATTCAGTCCGATGGCAAGACTCGCCAATCCGAGTCCGTCATACAGCACACGCTTGTATTTCTCCTTGATACCACGATGCAGCACCGTGCCCACAATCGACCCTATGATAATCGTGCATGTATTTACAATAGTTCCTAACATTATTACAAAAAACTAATTCCTGAGCATTCCCTTCAGCGCCTGGTGTTCCTTGCAGAGCTTTCGCACCGCCTTATCGCGGATTTGTCGCACCCGCTCCCTCTTGAGTCCCATCTCCTCAGCTATCTCTGCCATGGTCTTGGCATGTGAACCAATGCCGTAAATCTCACAGATTATCTTGCGCTGACGCTCGTCGAGCACATCCAGCGACTGTTCAATCTCGTCGATCATCGCCTCGTCGGCTGATGACGTATTGTCGGTCAGACTCTCTTCGCGCTTAATCTGTTGCGCCGCGGTGTCACTCTGTTCTCCCAACGCCTTCTCCATCGCCTCACGGATAAAGGGGGCGGCATATACCACAAATCGCTTTGCCGTATGTCGGGGATATTTGTCGGCAGCCTTCAGCAAGGCGATGTTTCCCTCACTGATAAGGTCTTCCACGTCAACACCCTTGCCCGCATATTGCTTGGCGAGTGTCACCACAAACTTAAGGTTGGCTGTAGTCAACCTCTCTTTTGCCCTGGCATCACCCTGCGCGATGCGCTCAGCCAAGATCTTCTCCTCGTCATCCGTAAGCAGAGCCTTACTGCCTATCTCGTCGAGATAAATATCCAATGCATCTTTCAGTTCCATATCTTTTCTTTATTATTTTTCCATATTATAGTTCCACAACAGTTATTCCCGCACCGCCAAATTGCACGTGTTCGTCGCGATACGACGTCACGTTGGGCACAGTAGCGAGATATTGTCTTATCAACTGTCGCAATGCTCCGGTACCTGTACCGTGCAGTATTCTCACCCTCGACGCCCCCATCAATATGGCATCGTCGATATAGTGCAACACGGCATTCACCGCCTCGTCGCCCCTCATTCCCCTCACGTCGATATCCTGACGGAAGTTCACCTTGTGCGAGTCTATCGTATCCCTCGTCATTCGGCTCGATTGCTGTCCTGCAAGGTCGGCATGTTTATTTGCCCCAGTTCCGGAATTACCTGCGCCAGATGGCTGTGGGGTTGCTCCTTCCAGTCTATCCACCCTCATCTTCGTCCTCATGTCTCCGAAGATCACGGTAGCCATCTTGCCGTCGATCTGCTCAATTCGTCCCACCGACGACAATCCCTTTATCCTGACCGTTGAGCCCACCGTCAATTCATCAATCTTGATGTCAATCACCGAGTTGCCCTTCCTTGAAAGAGAAACACCCTCAGCCGCAGCTCCTTCATCCGCAAGCGAGCCTTCCCCTCGGGGTAGGTTGGAGGGGGACTGTGCCTTCTTGTTTTTCTTCTTCTCCTGTCGTCTCTTTATCTTCTCCATCTTCCGCTGAATCATCTCGTCGTTGGCCTTGGTGTCGATATCATCCACCTCCTGTCTGAATTGGTTCAGCTCCTCGCGTATGCGCTTCGTCTCTTCCTTCTCGGCCTGACTCTCGCGTATCTCGCGTATGGCATTTTCAATCTTCCTGTTACTCTCGCCGAGCAGTTCCTCGGCCTGTTGCTTTGCACGCCTCAGAATGTCCTTTCTCTGCTTCTCGATGTCGGCAATTTCCGTCTCCATCCTTGCAATTTTCTGCTCCAACTGCTTCTCGTGCTGATGTATGGTCTGGCGCTTGCCCTCCCAATAGCGTTTGTCGCGCACGATGTCCTGCAGATACTTGTCGCTCTGTATGTACTCCGACCCTACAATCTCCGACGCGTCGCGTATCACCTCCTCGGGTATTCCCGTCTTGCGGGCAATCTCGATGGCAAACGACGAGCCTGGCCTTCCAATCGCCAACTGGAAGAGGGCGCGCATCTCGTGTCGGTCGTATAGCATTGCACCATTCACCACGCCCTCATGATCATCGGCAAAATGCTTCAGATTCTGATAGTGGGTAGTAATCACCCCGTATGTCTTCCTCTGGCAGAACTGCTTCAGCACCGCCTCGGCAATGGCACCGCCAATCTGCGGTTCTGTGCCGCCTCCAAACTCGTCAATGAGCAACAGAGTCCGCCCATTTGCCTGCTTCATCATGTTCTTCATGTTGAACAGATGACTTGAATACGTACTCAGGTCGTCTTCGATACTCTGCTCGTCGCCGATGTCAATCATCACGTTGTCAAAGACACCAGTCTTCGACCTTTCGTCCACGGGTATCGACAATCCGCACTGGAGCATATACTGCAACAGTCCCACCGTCTTCAGGCACACCGACTTACCGCCGGCATTAGGACCTGATATCAGCAGAATACGCTTTTCGGGAGTAAGCGTGATGTCTAGTGGCACCACCTTTTTGTCGTGCTTCGCCAATGACATCTGCAGCAGCGGGTGCACCGCCCTTATCCAGTCAATCAGCGGATGCCCCTCCACCTTCGGTTCTATACCTCCGGTTGTCTTGGCCAGTTCCACCTTTGCCCTCACGAGGTCAACACTGCCGAGGAATGCATACGAATCCAACAATTGTGGCACGTAAGGCCGAATCTCAGCCGACAGTTCAGTGAGTATCCTTATCACCTCGCGGCGCTCCTCAGCCTCCAGTTCGCGCACCCTGTTATTGGCTTCCACCACCTCAGCCGGTTCCACGAATACAGTTTTTCCCGTAGCCGACTCGTCATGCACAATACCCTTAATCCTTCGCTTCAGCGTCGGCGCCACCGGTATCACCAGTCGTCCGTCTCTCAGCGTCGGTGTCACGTCCTTATCCACGAGTCCTTCGCTCTGGGCCGTCCTTAATATATTATATAATGTACGCGAGATGCTACCCTCGGTCTTTGCGAGATTATGCCTTATCTCGGCAAGCGCAGGGGATGCTGTATCCTTCACCTTTCCAAACTTGTCGATTATCTGGTCGATTCTCCTCACGATGTTCGGGAAAGCCATCACCCCCTCCGCCATATCGTGTAGCGATGGATAGTCGTATGTCATTCCCCCCTCGTCGTTGCCCTCACCTCGGTTGAACACCGCGAGTATTCCGCATATAGTGTCGAGCGAGCGTCTGAGGTCAAACAGTTCCTGCTCCTCCATGTGCGTGCCTTCAAGTCGAAGTCGGCTCACCGCCTCTCGCATGTCAAAGAAGAACGTCAGGGGGAATCCCTCCTCCTTCTCCGTCAGCAGGCGCAGTTCCCCCACTTGCCTCAGCCATAGGTTCACCTGTGCGCAGTCGCCCGAGAACCCCACACCATCCACTGCCTCTTTGCCCAATCTCGACAGGCATCGTTGCTTCAACAGTTGTCTTATATCGTCAAAACCAATCTTGGTTTCAAAATTACTTGGATAAATCATGTTGCAAAATTACACATTATTAGTCAGAATACAAAGAAAAACAGCCGAAAAATGTTCCCTAGAGGATAAAAAACAAGTAAAATGCATCTTTTTTGCAAAATAATTACCGAAAAATTTGGTAGTTTCATTTTTTCTCCGTACCTTTGCACCCGCAATCAAGAAACCACGGTTTCCCCAATGCAAAGGAGAGATGGTAGAGTGGTCGATTACAGTAGTCTTGAAAA
>JALFCW010000053.1 GCA_022771625.1 Prevotella sp. | reverse complement strand
CCATGTCTTGTTACGATTTACGCTTGTTTTGATTTGCAACACTAAGATAAGTGAAAAATCTGACATGGCAAAATCCTGAGCAACTTTTTGTTGCTCAGGAACTTATAAATAAAGTTAAATCAAAGTGTTGCGGAATTAAGGCATATTACATCCTATTATTTAATAATCATGATTAACGGTGCAAATATACACATAATTGCTGACACTGACAAGATTTTAACGGGATTTATAGAAAAAATATATCATAACATTAAATTCAACTAAAATTGTAGTTAAAGAGTGTAAATACCTTTGTAGATATAAGACAACAGACTACTTTTGCGCCATCGAACTAAAAAGATAGTTGAATTTAAACAGGTATATCCGATTTGTACTTGTCTTCCCGCCACTTCCCAAGAAAGTCAAAGAGGTGAAATACTTCTCGCCGAGTTCCCCGTCAAGAGACACATTCACTGGCTTGGCCACACGCGAAGGCCCGTTCGAAGTTGAGAAGATGCGCAAGAAGCGCACCCCAGGCTCAAGCGTCAAGCCAAGAATAATTGAATAAGAAAACATAACACCAAATACTTTTATGAAGAAAATAATATTGACTATTATTGCACTGCTCTGTATCGTAGGCAGTCAGGCTAAGGGCAAGGATGTTGTTTGGGAGAAACCGACTACTGAAAATGGAAACGTGTATGGAGATGGCTTTTTCAATATTGCCATGGATGTGAATCGCGTGGAAATGAAGGAAACGGAGACGACAGTGAGCGTCACTGTCAACTTGCGCAGCGACTATGATGCTTTTAAGTTCAAGATTTCAAGCGGCACTTACCTCCTTGCCGACAGCAAGAAATATTCACTTTTGTCTGCTGACGGTATCGAACTCGACAAGTTCGTCAAGACCAATGACGACAACAAGCGCGACATTGTATTCCATTTCCAACCGCTGCCTCTCAATACCAAGGTGTTCGACTTCATCGAGGGTGAAAGCAACAAGGCATTTAAGATATGCGGCATACGACCTATAGAGGAACGCCAAAGGATGCTCTTCCCCTCATATTGGCGCAATGAATCGACAGGCAACTGGGACATCGCCTTCCTCGGCGACTATGCCATATACGACTGCAAGATATGGGACATGAAGGCTGAGATGAACGAAAAATCAGGAGAAGCCAACATCACAATGAGCGACGGAAACAAGACATTGAATGTTAAGGTGGGTAAAAACCGCAAGGGAATCCGAAATATATCCATTGATGGCAAAAAGGCTCTCTATTCGATGATTACCGACCATTTTCTCCCCGACTATCCCACTAAGGACACAAGGACCGACTTCGTGGATAACAACTATAAGCGTGATACTGTAACTGTTGTGGGATGGTTGAAGAATATGCCAGAAGAATACAAGAAGATAAAAACTTTTGAACTCAGATATTTCGATATTTTCTCAAATGAGACAATATCCAACCATGCCGACTTGGATTCGCTCGGACGTTTCAACATCAAAATACCAATTATCAACACTACCGAGTTCTTCTGCGACTGGGAACGCAGCTTCATCCGCACTCTGCTCGAACCTGGAAAGACATACTTCATGCTCTATGACTTCAAAGAAGGACGAAGGATGTTTATGGGCGAAGACGCAAGACTTCAGAACGAGCTATTCAAATATCCTCTTGACTGGACGTTCGTAAGTATGGAAAAAGGAGATGATTATGATGAATTCATAGCCAGGACTGACAGTCTAATTAAAACGCAATATAAGAACATCGACAAACTGTGCTCTCTGCACCCCACTCTATCCTCCCGATTCAACATCATCAGGAAAGGCAACACCACATGGCAGCAGGCAAATGAATTAGTAATGACAAAATTCCGCACAGATAATCCAAAATTGCCTGACAATGCACGTAAGTATGCCTATGAAAACTTCTGGAAAAAGTTGCCAAAACCCTACACATTGCATCGCGATATTAATATGTTCATTGAAACTTACATCAATGATATGTGTTTGCAGACGTTTTCATTCAATGTATATGACCATATTGACAAAATAGCCAACACCAAAGAGGAATCTGAAAGACTCTGGGCAATGAAAAAGAATACTGACGATGTGAGGAAGAAGATGGAAACCACGACTGATGCAAAGAAAAAGGAACGCATTTTGGAAGAGTACAAGTCGAATAACGCAGAGGATATCAAGTGGGTTGAGCAGTTATTCCAGACTCCCCATGCAAAGCAAGTGGTAAAAAATGTATTATTCCTTCAGGAACTTGACACATATATGAATTGTATTGACTCTCTCGGCACTGACGATACCATGAAATGTATATGGGCTTCAAGGGTTGCACACAGGGAATTTGACAGTGAGCACAAGGCATTGGCACCTGAATTGATGGATACACTAAAGACCTTAATCACTATTCCCGATGTATATAACGACTTGGTGAAAAAGAATGAGTATTACATTGCCCTCGCCAATCGCCAGTTGGACAAACTGGTGATGAAGAGTGGTGAAGATGTAGCTGGCATGACCGAGGGCGAGGAGATACTGAAAAAACTGCTTGAGCCATACAAGGGAAAGATTGTGCTCATCGACGTGTGGGGCACATGGTGCAGTCCTTGCAAGGCTGCCCTCTCTCATTCGCAGGAATTGTACGACCGACTTGCCAAGTATGACATCCAATATGTATATTTCGCCAACCGCAGTCCTAAGGATTCGTGGGAGAATATCATCAAGGAATTCAATGTCACAGGTCCCAATGTCGCCCACTTCAATCTGCCCGAAGAGCAGCAATCAGCCATTGAGCGCTTTCTGAAAGTCAACAGCTTCCCCACCTACAAGCTCGTTGCCCCCCAAGGCAATGTGCTCGACATCAAGGTCAGCCCCTACAATCTTCAGGCATTGGAGGAGGTGATAAAGCAGTTGACAAACTAAATGAACCTAAGTTGTGCAAATATGAAGAAGATATTATTGACACTAATGGGCTTATTGTGCATTGCCATAGGCGTGCAAGCCCAGAAGAAGGAGAAGAAGCACGGACTTTACATTCGCATGAATGTTGTGGATTATCTCACTCGTGAGGCAGTGGATTCCGTGAAATGCTCACTGCTCAGAAGCGACAGTACGGAGATGAAAAGCGAGATGGTGAGGAAAAACCAATGGGTAGGCACTGAATATAACGTAAACATCGACTCGGTGGGCAACTATCTTATAAAGTACGAGACTCCTGAATATCAGGTGAGATATATCCCATTTCAAATAAAACGGTTTCATAAGTACGAGTATTATCGCAAACTGAAAGATGTGGCTCTCAAACGACTGCCAAAGAAGCGTGAGGTAGTGCTCGACGAGGTGGTGGTGACGGCATCGAAGGTGAAGTTCTATATGGACGGAGACACACTGACATATAATGCCGACGCATTCGAACTGCCCGAAGGCTCTATGCTCAACGCACTGATAAAAAAGCTGCCCGGAGTGGAGTTGAAGAAGAGCGGCGAGATAACCGTCAACGGCAAACGCGTGGATGTGCTGATGCTCAACGGCAAGGACTTCTTCAACTCCGACCGCGAACTGATACTCGACAACCTACCATCGTATATGGTGACGAAGGTGCAATCGTATGATCGTGTGCCCGATAAATACAAGAACACGTCGATGGCAGAGCATGTGGAAAAGGAGTCGGTGCTCAATATCAATCTTAAACGTGAATACGCCAAGAGTTGGGTGTCGAATGTGGAGGTGGGAGCAGGAAGTGACAGCCGTAGGCTCGGCCGTCTGTTCGGTATGCGCTTCACCGACAAGTCGCGCCTGTCCATCTTCGGCAACACCAACAACCTCAACGACGACCGCAAGCCTGGGGAACAAGGCGACTGGACACCGCTGCAGCAGTCGAAGGGACTCATGACCCTGTATGACCTCGGCATTGAGGGCAGTTATCAGCATGAAAAAGACGGCAATAGAGTGGATTACAACGGTTCGGGAAGACTGAAATATACAGACAGCGAAAACGACAGTCACAGCGTCAGCGAGAGTTTCCTTGAATCAGGCAACACCTTTGGCAGAAGCGTAAGCAGTTCGTTTGGCAAGAACCTTGAACTGTCGCTTAACAACAGACTTTACCTGTTGTCGGAAAGGACTGTCTTGGGACTGAAACACATTAACGTGAACATTTACAATAGCATGAGATATGGGGACAGAAGGAATGGAGGGCACAGTGCAAATGCCACATTCCTTGAGGACATCAGTGAGAAATTTGGCGACAACTGGACGGACAGCATCCTCAATCCCAATGCAGGCGCACTGCTGCGCAAATATGCCATAACGCGCAACCTCACACAGGCAAAAAACGACGGTCGCACATTGTTGTCCAATACATGGGCATCAATATGGGCTGTTCCGAAATATAACGACAGAGTTGGCATTAACATTGACTTAATGCATGATTATAATGAAGACAAATCCGACGACTTCGACCATTACCTGCTTGAATATCCACAAAAGGGCAGCGGACAGAACGACCGCCGCAACAGATACGATGCCAGTAAATCGAATACCCAGACGTATTACGTCGAGGGTTTATTGTGCTACAGGTTGGGCAAGAACAGAAATCATGAAATAAAGGGTGGAATGAAGTATCAACATAGCAGAGTGAAAAACGATCGTTCACTCTATCTGCTGAATAACCTAAAAGACTTCGACGGGGAGCTTGGCACACTGCCGTCGATGGAGCTAATGGAAGAGGCCATGGACAGGGACAACAGCAAATGGATGAACACAAAAAACGATATTCTCACTCCGCAAATCCAATACCAGTATGACAAATGGTCAGAAGGTGGAACATTGTTTTTTATAAACGCAAGCTTCGGCTACTCGAATAAAAGTAACCGCCTGCATTACATCTGCAACCAAACAGATACCACATTGACAGACAACAAGTGGGCTTGGGAAACAACCCTGTCATGTATGTTGCAAAACTATCAGAACGGCATGAATTTCAGGTTTACATACCAATCAAACTATACGAATGCCCCACTCTACCAGAAAGTGCAGGTTATCGACAGCAGCAATCCTCTATATACAGCATTCGGAAATCCGGACCTCAAGGACACGCGTACTCATTCTATTCAAACGTCATACGCCAACAGATGGGGCAAAACCTTGTTTAACACAAATATGTACATGTCGATAACACAAAATGCCATCGCCATGGGAACCGTGTATGACCGCATCACGGGCAAGACAACGGCAAAGCCCGAAAACGTGAACGGCAACTGGAGTTTAAATTTCAACTCGGAGGTTGACTTCCCCTTGGTGAAGAGCGACAAATGGCGACTGAAGGTAAAGCCATCCTATAAATATATGCATAACGTTGACCTCAACGGCTCTATAAATGGAGATGGCTATAATACCGCAGAGATAGTAAATGCAACGCGCTCGGTGGTGAACACACATAACATTGGAAACGAACTAAGACTCACTTGGCGGGCATCCGACAAGATGGAGACAAGCCTGAAGGGCGACATCACATATCGCCACTCAACTGGCAACCGCGAGAACTTCGCCACCATCAATGTCACCGACTTCAACTATGGTTTTGCCACTCAGATAGAGCTGCCTTGGAACATGCAACTCGCCACCGACTTGACGATGTATCAGCGAAGGGGCTACTCGTCATCTGACATGAACACCGACGAGCTCCTGTGGAATGCCCGACTGACAAAGCGATTCTTCAAGGGCAATCTCCTCTTGCAGTTTGATGCCCTGGACATCCTCGGCAAACTGAGCAACGCCCGCCACTACGTGAATGCCCAGGGCATGACCCAAACCTTCTACAACGTCATCCCCCGCTATTGCATGGTGAGACTCACATGGAGATTCAACAAGAAGGCGAAGAAGGTTAATGATTGAGCACCTTCTTGCCCTTAACCACATATATGCTGTGCTGAGACGGCTTAGTTACAGGTCTGCCCTGCAAGTCGTAGCGGCGTTCGTCGGCTAATACTCCTTCGGCATTGATGGTCTCAACGCCCGTCGGGTCATAGTCCACCACCTCAAGCTTCAACACTATCTCGCTGCCGTCTTTCAGTCCTACGGCATGTTTTTCGTCATATCGCATAACTAACCTCAATTCCAAGTTCTTAAGATTCGACGTTTGCAACATCAACATTTGGTCTGTAAAAAATTCCTGAGATAGTGACAACACGTTATTCACATAGTCTGTATGAAGATAACTATCCAAAACGTTTTCAGTTAAAATTGACTGACCATCCGTTACCGATAGCCATAAAGTCGAAGGAAAGTTGCCAATAAGCTTGTACTTAAAACTCATGTGGAATGTTTCCAGTCCCCTGTATATCTTGCCATCCACTGCCTCTGCTATTGTCAGCGGTTCAATCTCCTCAAACACTGGTTTGTCAATAGCCGTGATACCAGTCTCTTCAGCAATGACTTTGTCTCCGTCAAAAAGCACAAGTTTGAAGGTATGGCTCTTGTCAACATCGCCAACACTTATGTCGATGACTAATCCGAATCTATCCTGATCCAACGAGAATTTCCACTCTTCAGGCTGGCTCTCCATCACCATCTCGCCAGTCAGCTCGTCATACAACTTGTAGCTAAACATAGCGTCATGATTTGCACCGTTTGTCTCAATTCTCGCCATCTGGCTGTATTCGGCATTGGGCATGACATAAAAAGTAGGAAAATTAATGTTTTTATATACGAGTTGTTCGTCTGTCTTGTAGGTCTTCTTGCCGTCTTTTACGTCGAGCAACAGATAGTTGCGAACATTCCTGTTTGCCTTGAAGAACTGCCATTGTTCCTCGCCAGATATTCTGAAGGCAGGCATCACCTTATATTCTCCATCGGGCACATCGCAATCGATATCCACAAATAATAATTCCTCTGGCGACTTCACCTCTTGAGTATTAGCCTTACGGAACGTCTCTTCTCCTGTCAGCAAGTTCTTAGTCCACAAACCCAGGTCTATGGATTCCTCCTTAGATACAAGGAATAAGAAATCTCCTTTCATAAGCCCTCCCGAAATTATGAGATCTTGTTTCTGGTAGATGTTCACCACCGACTTGCTGTCTTCCCTTGGCTTGCACAAACCGATGATGGCTTCTTGCTCGTAGTCGAACGAATAGTTATTTGCGCTACCACCTGTACCCTGAATAGTGGGGCTAAGTGACGAAAGCAGAAAATATCCGTCGGACATTCCGTTCCATCCCCAATTGAAATGATAGTAGCCATCACCACGGTAGCCGTCGCACACAAACTCATGTCCCTCCGAGTCTTTAGTGATTCCCGCGTAGATGAGAGGTCCATAATTTGAAAGGTTCTCATAAACCAAGTTTTCCCACTGCTCATCGGTGTACCAGTCGCGCGACTCGATATGAGCGCCCTTGTCGTAGCCAAAATTATTCACCATGGCATAAGGTATTGACATAGACAATGCGCCACTATTATTTGCCTCATATCTCATGTTCACCGAATAGCCCATATCGCGCATCAGCAGTGAAACGGCATCCCACTGAGTCTCGTTGCCTGCAATGACTTCTCTTTTTTCGTTGGTATATACGTCAAGAATATTATTCCAATCGAAATAGTCATTGCTCATGTCAATTTTGTAATCATTAAAATATTGGTCGCTGGCGGTTCCTGTTCCTTCGGCTTTCACAGGCCACTTGTAGTAGTTTACAACCTGAGCCATTGCCGTTGCCACGCAACCTGTGGGACAATTACCCTTCGTAGGGTCATCTTGGTCAACCAATGGGCAGAGACGGTTAAACGGTTTGTTCTGTCCCCAATTCGACTTCAGCATTGGCTCTATAGGCTGGCGGTCGGTATTTGCTGAACTTGCCGAATAGTCGAGATTATTCTCGGCTGCAAAAGCTGCCTGGCGGGCATAGCTCTCCAACCACGCCTTCATATTTGCGGGAATATCATCCACATTCAGCGTGCCATTGTCGCCATAGCCCAGAACAGGAGCAATGCGTGCGTCGCCGCCCGCCACAACATATCCGCCACCATCGACATTAAACACATATATACCATCAATACCGAGAGGCACGGTTTTCAGTCCCGCAACCCTCACACCGCCCACCTTGGCAAGTGCGACACCCTTAGGAGACTTGAGCTTGAGAAAGTCAGCAACCCTCTCCTTTGCCTGATGCTCCGTCAGTCGTTGCGCGAAAGCAGACAATGTAATCAATACTAACGATATTATTAATGCATTCCTTTTCATGATTCTAACTTATTATATTTATAATTCACAATTTGGCTGCAAAGATAACAAAAAAGAATTGAAAGTCACTTGTCAATAAAGAAAACTTTCGGTCAATAAAGAAAAAAGTGACTTTTCACATCGGAAAAGCCACTTTTTCTTATATCCAGGTAGCAATTCATTCAGATGTCTCTACCTTCAATTGTCACTCTTAATTATTCATTTCGCCAGCACCTTCTTGCCCTTAACCACATATATGCCGTGCTGAGACGGCTTAGTTACAGGTCTGCCCTGCAAGTCGTAGCGGCGTTCGTCGGCTGATACTCCTTCGGCATTGATGCCTTCAATGCCGGTCGGAACCTCATCCACAACCTCCAGAGTCATTCCTATCTTGCTGCCGTCCTTCAGGCAGATGTAGTGTTTGTCATCGTATTGCACTAACAAACTCAATTCCACTGTTTTGATTGGCAGATACGATGGTATCAACTTTCCTGCGTTCAAATCCTCAGACATAGACAACACGTTATCCTCAAATGTCACGTAATTGTCCAACACATTAACTATGGATGAATTGGCATATTTAACAGCCAGCGCTGCATGCCCTCCAGTGAAGAAGCCCGAAATTTTGTACTTAAAGCTTACGTGGCAGGTTTTCAGTTTCTTGTAAATCTTGCCATCCACTACCTCTGCGATAGTCAGCGGCTCAATCTCCTCAAACACAGGTTTATCAACAGCAGTGATGCCCGTTTTTTCACCAATAAGACTCTCACCATCAAACAACTGCAGCTTGTAGGTGTGGCTCTTGTCAATCTCGCCAACTTTCAGGGCGATATCCAATCCGTAGCTATCCTGTTCCAACGAGAATTCCACCTCTACAGGTTCGCTCTCCATCACCGTCTCGTTTGTCTGCTCATCATACAACTTGTAGATAAACTTTGCATCGTAGTTTGCACCATTTGTCTGAATTTTTACAGTTTTGGTAAACTCGGCATTGGGCATGACATATAATTCTGGTATTTCGAATTGCCCATATTCAAACGGTTCATCTATGCTATATGTCTTCTCGCCGCCTACTACATCGAGCAACAGATATCTGCGAACTTTATTGTTGCTCCTGAAGAAGTGCCACTCCTCCTCGCCAGTCTTCCTGAATACAGGCATCACCTTGTATTTACCGTCAGGCACCTCGCAATCCATTTCCAAACCATTAAGATTATCCGGCGAATCCACATTCATCGTCTCAGAATAGTGGAAGGTCTCCTCTTTTGTCTCCAAGTTCTTAGTCCACAAGCCAAATTCGATAGATTCATTCACAGACACAAGGCACTGGAAATGTCCATCTATAAGCCCATTCGCCAATGTGAGGTCGCTTCTTTGATATAAGTTCACCACAGATTGGCTGTCTTCCCTCGGCTTGCAAATGCCAACGACAATGTCATGGTTGTAGTTGAAGGCGAGTGTACGTGTGCTGCCACCTGTGCCATGAACCTCTGGGTTGAGGGCTGAAAGCAGGAAATAGCCGTCGGAAAGTCCGTTCCAGCCCCAGTTGAAGTGATAGTAGCCTTCGCCACGGTATCCGTCGCAAACAAACTCATGTCCCTCCTCCTTCTCAGTGACTCCCGAATAAGTCATAGGTCCGTACTTGGCAAGGTTATCATATACCAAGCTGTCCCACTGCTCGTCGGTGTACCAGTCGCGATATTCCAGGTGCGTGCCCTTGTCGTAGCCGAAATTAGTCACTAAGGCATAGGGGATTGGGATGGATGGAGCTCCACTCGAGGATGGCGCATAATGCATGTAAACAGAATAGCCCATGTCGCGCATCAGAAGCGACACGGCATCCCACTGTGTCTCGTTGCCTGCAATGACTTCATTTTTCTCGTTACTATATACGTCAATCATATTGCCCCAATCAAAATAGTCGCTGCTCATGTCGATTTCGTAAGGGGTCTGATAGTGGTCCATCGCATATCCTTTTCCCTCAGCCTTCCTGGGCCATTTGTGGTAGTTTACCACCTGTGCCATTGCCGTTGCCACACAACCTGTGGGACAAAGCCCCTTTGAGGGATCGTCCTGGTCTGCCACAGGGCAAAGGCGGTTGTAAGGATTACCCTGTCCCCATTTCGACGTCACCATTGGCTCAATGGGCTGATGGTCGGTTACCTGCGAATTTGCGGAATAGACAAAATTGTGCTCAGCAGCGAATGCAATCTGACGGGCATAGCCCTCCAACCATGACTTCATATTCTCGGGAATGGCATCGTATGAAAGAGCGCCATTGTCGCCATATCCCAACACAGGTGCCACACGTTCGTCGCCGCCGGCCACCACATAACCGCCACCATCGACGTTAAACCCATAAACTCCGTCAATGCCGAGACTCACGCTCTTCAGTTCCGACGCATTCACTCTGGCACTACTGTGAAATGCCCTTCCTTGCTTTGACGATAGAAAACTCACAACTCTCTCCTTTGCCTGCTGTTCCGTCAGTCGTTGGGCAAAAGCAGAGGCTGTTAACAAAACTGCTAAAATAATTAAAACAATTCTTTTCATGATTCTATGTTTATATTAATTGTTGTTAGCCTCATACGCAATTTGATAATAATCGCGGATTTCGCTGCAAAGATACGAAAAATAATCGAAAGCGACTTGTCAACAATGAAAAACATTCTTTCATTCTTCACTCTTCATTCTTAACTTTCCACCTTTTATATATATACCATTCTCAGACTGCTTCTCCATGCCTCGCAGGTCGTAGATACGCTCTCTTTCTTGAGAGTCAACTATGGTGGATTTCAGAGATGTAGGAGTGGCGATATGCTTGAACTCCTTCCACACCTCGGCATTGCGATAGGCTGCCTCCGCACCATCGGGCACAATGAGTATGGCCTGCTCGGTGACAGGCGACTGGAATGCCTCTGCATCGGCAATAGGCGGCTCCGCAGCGAGCACTTCCACCACACTGATGTTGTCGCAACCGGCGAATGCCTTTGCGCCTACAAAATTGCATGTGGCTGGCAGACGCACCTCAGTGAGACTCTTGTTGTCGGCAAAGGCTTCCCAAATTATGTTCCGCAGCGACGTGTGCGACAGGTCGGCCTTCTTAAGGTTTGTACCGCGGAACACCCAGTTGCCTATGCACTCCAATGTCTCGGGGAAATCAATCTCCTCCAAGGCTGAGCAGTCGTCAAAAATCTCGTTTTCTAAGGCTATGAGATTATTTGGCAGCACTACGCTCTTCAGGCTTGTGCAACCAGAGAATAGTCCCGGATGGATTATCTGCAGATCCTCGGGGAAAGTCGCCTTCTCCAATCCTGTACATCTACCGAAGGCATACGGACAAACCTCAACGCCATAAGGTATAGCCACCTCTTTCAGACAATCATTGTTATAGAAGGCATGAACTCCTATTGTCTTCAATCCATCAGGGAGAATGACGGTTTCGAAGTTATTATTTTCAAAAGCTCGCGTGTCAATGTATCTCAGTGTTGACGGCAGAGAAACCTGTGTGGCGTGATTATCATAGTAACATCTCTCACCTAAGTATTCCACACCTTCAGGTATCACGATGTTTTTCAACTGGCATAATTCGAACGCACAATAGCCTATTCGTCTCACACTGTTAGGCATGACAACGCCATTGGGAAGTTCGCGGGTAAAGAATGTATAAGGCTCAATAGCACTAATTCCATCAGGCAGTACAAAGTTCTCGATAGAGTTTACCCAACCACGGAAGGCACTCGAGCTGATATGCTTTACACTTTGGGGCAATATCACCTCCGAAGGCAAATTTGCTAAAAGAAAAGCCTTTTCTCCTATTTCCTCCAACTCTACGGGCCAATTCATTTTTGATAAATTCTCACATAAAAAGAAAGCCTTGTATGGTATTCTCTTCAATTTATCAGGCAGCACAATCTCCTCTAACGACTCACATGAAGAAAAAACCTCATCGCCCATTTCTTCAAGGGTGGATGGAAGAACAACTTTCTTTATCGTGGAACCTTTGAAGCTTGAATTGCCTATGCGCCTCAAACCCTCGGGAAACTCAAAGTGATTGACCTTTCTATAGGAACCAAAGGCATTGTCGCCAATTTCCGTTATATCGGCAGGCAATACGAACGTGCTGTCAACCATTGCCGACGGAGCGACATACAACAAACGCCGCCCATCGCTTACATTGCATGTCATGACTGAGTCGGCGGTCATCTTCAGCGACGGATTGTCCTCGGAAATGGTAAAACTCTTAAGGTTTGGACAATCGTCTAACGGCCATCCTTTTACATCCACAAGTGTTGACGGGAAATGCACTGTTTTCAGATTGGAGCACGACAAGAATACATTAGAACCGATTGTCGTTACGCCCTCCGGGATATTGGCTTCCTCCAGTTGTGACTTATAGAACGCCCTTTCACCTATTTCCGTTATTCCCTCAGGCAGGAAGTCGAGATTCTTAATCTGCATACCGGCAAATGCCAAGGCAGGCACCTTTTTCAGCGACTTTGGAAGCACCACGTTTGTCAGTGGGGCCCCCATAAAGGCGGCATCCGCTATCTCAGTGACACTTTCGGGTACTGCCAGTTCTGTAATATCGGTATAGCAGATGACACTCGTGCCAATCTTCTTCAAGTTTGCCGGCAGGTGGATTTCCTTCAGTCCACTTCTATCATAGAACATACTGTCGGGCAGTTCCGTTATATGGTCGGGGAATGTGAACGATGTAATCTTGCCACCCTGTTCGGCAACTCCAAACACACCTTTGCCCAAAGTCTCTATCGACCCTGGCAGTGTGGATATTGATATATTTACACATTTGTAAAAAGCCCAACTGCCAAGATGCTTCAGCGTGGACGGCAGTTCAGCCAACTCAAGGTTGCCGCATTCCTTGAATGCCGCTTCGCCTATAGACTCAAGTCCTTCAGGCAGGTTGATGCTCTTGATGTTTGTCTCACAGAAGGCATATTTGCCTATCGACTTGATAGTCTTGGGCAACACTACCTCACTGCACTCCTTCGAATAGGGACAGCCGTCGAAATACAGGAAGTTATCACCAATGGCTGTAACGGTATATGTCTTTCCGTCCTTGGCCACGAATGTCTCCGGCACTGTTATCGTGCCACTTGTCTCCACGTGGTACGTTCCTGCCACCTCTGCCGTCATCGTCTCGTCGTCACAGAGGAAGGTAAGAATATTACCATAGTGGTAGAACTTCTTCGCGTCGGCATTGGTGACATTCAACACCACAAATGCCATAATAATCAGAATGGAATTTCTCATAACTCTTAATTTATACATATTGACACCTATTTATGAATTATTTCAATTATTCGTTTTAACTCTAAGATAATGAAATAAGTTTTCTCAGCTGTTCTATCTCGTCATAAGACAAGCCGCTCTTGTTGTGGAGATATGAGACCACCGCTGAGGGAAGACTTCGGAAAATCTCCTCCGTAGGGAAAGAGGTCATGGCGCACATCTTGGCTATATCTACATCGCCTTCCTTTGAGAGAATATAAAGGATTCTTTCAAACAGGATGGTGTGGAGGTCGGCGTAGTAAGGGTATGACGCATCAAGACGATGCCAGTTGTAGAATGCCTTCATATAACTCGACTCCACCTCCTCATAAGTCGTGCCGGCAAGCGTCTGAAGAATAATTCCTACAAGACCTGTCCTGTCGCGACCATGTTGACAATGAATAAGGAACGGTGGGTCGCTTTTCAGCATGCTACGCATCACTTCTCCAATCTTAACTGCCTCTTTATCCACAAATAT
>JALFCW010000051.1 GCA_022771625.1 Prevotella sp. | reverse complement strand
TAAACCTTGTGTTTGTATTTTCCCCAATTCCCCCCCTCCCCCGCGGGCCTTGGGCGCGCGGGGGAGGGAGGGGAGAAAACGACAAAAATAGGGCTCACGCCCTATTCTATGATATGTCGCCCTTCCAGGGTTGTCCTATGATATGTCGCCCTTCCAGGGCTATCCCTGATTTCTCTAATAATAAACATATAATTGTAAAAACATATAAATATGAAGATTGTAGTATTAGATGGCTATGGAGTGAACCCAGGCGATCTGTCATGGGAGGCACTCGAATCCCTCGGTGATGTGGAGATATATCCCCGCACCGCTCCCGAGGAAGTTATTGACCGCTGCTTTGATGCGGAAATAGTATTAACCAACAAAGTTGTGTTTAACAAGCACATTCTCTGCTCACTACCTAGACTGAAGTATATCGGAGTTCTCGCCACGGGATATAATGTCGTGGATGTTGACGCTGCGTCAGACCTCGACATTTTCGTCACCAACATCCCGGCCTACAGTACCGATAGCGTTGTGCAGATGACATTTGCCCACATACTTGCCATGACCAACAGGGTGGAGCACTACACCCAGCAAAATCGTAACGGCAGATGGAGCCATAATCCCGACTTCGTTTATTGGGATACACCTCTCATTGAACTCGCTGGCAAGACAATGGGTGTTGTCGGACTTGGTAACATCGGTATGAAGGTAGCACAACTTGCACGTTGCTTCGGTATGGAGGTATATGCCTTCACCAACAAGGTATCGTCCGACCTCCCCGAGGGTATTCAGAAGACCACCTTCGAAGGTCTTCTCTCCGTGAGCGACATACTCACCCTTCATTGCCCTCTCAACCGTTCCACCCGCGAGATGATCAATGCCGAATCCATTGCCAAGATGAAACCTGGAGCATTGCTTATCAACACCGGTCGCGGCCCCCTTGTTAATGAGTCGGATGTTGCCGATGCCCTGCGCAGTGGTCAACTGGGCGGTTATGGAGCCGACGTGATGTGTCAGGAGCCCCCGGCAGAGGATAATCCTCTCTTCTCGGCTCCCAATGCCTATATCACCCCGCATATTGCATGGGCCACCTTTGAGGCTCGCCAGCGATTGATGGCTATTGCCGTTGGCAATGTAAAGGCCTTCATCGAGGGTTGTCCAATCAATGTCGTAAACTAAATTTCAGGTATTTCACAGAATATACAGTACAAATGACCGTTATGCCTATACCTACACACCATCTCGTTATATCGTGATGTATGTAGGTAGAGGCATACACCGCCACTACCATTCCCATCTGTATGGCAAAATACGATATAAGTTTTGCCTTTTGTTTCAGTCCGTATCTTATTCTCAGGCATATACTGTTCACTGTCAGTTCCATGGCATAGGCAGCGGTAAGTCCTATACCAGTGCCGGTCAGTCCGCCATACTTATATCCCACAATCACTCCAGCGATAGTCATGATATAAGACAGCCCTTCCAGACGTATATAAATCTTCGAGTCCCCCTTTGCCAGCATCACATAACTCACTGGCAAGCAAGCCGCCTTGCACATCATCGTCAATGCCGTAGCCTGAGCCATTGGTATGGCATCATTAAACTTTTGGCTGAACAACAGTGGCACGATAACGGGAATCAGCAATATAAACGCGCACATCAAGGGAGATAACAGAGTCAGCGTCACCTCAGTCTGATAATTCATCTGTTCGTTTATCTTGGTGATGTCATTACTCACAGCCGACAACCGAGGATAGTAGTCCGACTCCAGCGACGAGAATATCAGTCCGGCATAAGTGATGGCAAGCAGATATCCAGCATTATACAATCCCACCGTGTCGAGGTCTCCCTCCACATTCAGATAAGCCCTTATTATCAGTTCCGAGGCACTGCCCATTGCCGCTGCCGTCACAAAAGCCAATCCCACTTTCACCATAGGTCGTCCTTCGCCTATAAGTTTTTTCCATCTGCCATACACCCTGCGCCAGTCGCCCAATCGTGGTCTCACAGTGGCAAACGAATAGAATATGGTTGCTAGCATTGTCACGAGAGCAATGAGCACAATTATCGGCACAATGGCAGCCTGGTCGAAGAAATATAGCAGTGGAGCTGTAATAGCCAGCGCTCCCACAGCCGCCACCATTTGTATCACCGCCAGTGCCTTCATCCTGTGCAGTCCCTTCAGTATGGCAGTTTCACCGGCAGTGATAGCCATCAGTGCCAATGCCGGCGACAGCAACAGGTAGTGCAGCGAGTGGTCTCCCCATGTAAATGTCAGTTTGTCTATCCACTTAAACGACAATATACACACCGCCACACCTATAATTGCCGTGAGTATTGTCCATGCCCTGATGACCGTAGCACATCTCTCCACTCCCTCTTGGTCACCCCTTTCCTTGCAGGCAGCTATTTCCCTTACTCCGCTAAACGACAGTCCCAAGCCTGTAGCCTGCGACATAAAGATCACTGTAGTGTTGAGCAGCGACATCATACCCATACCCTCGGTACCAAGCAATAGGGCAGTAATCTTGTTGCGTATTACTCCCGTCAATACGCTTAATCCCTGGATACTGCTGAATATCCCGATGTACTTTATAATCTGTTTGTATATATGATTTTTCTCGCTGTTCATACACTTAATAACGCATTTATTGGTATTTTATTAGATAATCCTAGAATAAATGGGTCATAAATCTTAGGAAATTAACGTTTTTTTTGTTTTTTTTTTTTTTTTTTGTTGGCGATTTTTTTATTACCTTTGCACCCGAAATAGAAATAGTAAGGAGCATTATGTTCCGATTCATGCAGAATACGAACTTTTGTGACGACCAAAATGTAACGTATTGATACATAATTGGTTGTATGCGAAAGTTGGAAACAGAAATACGTCCTTTTCTCAACTTGTTTGTAAAATAAATGGAAGCAGAACAGCTATGGTTTGTGATGCGCGACCAGCATCGAGGACCCTCAAGTCAATACATGTATGAACATTTGGCAGCACAGGGATTCGAAACCTATACCCCAACAGTTAAAAAAAGCAAACTTGTCAAGGGGCATGCTGTAATTGTGGAGAAACCCTACATTCGCGACCTGTTTTTCATCCATGGCACCTTATCTGAGATCAAGGCGATAATGAATCCCTATTGCCATTTCCAGTTTCGTTATCGTATTGGGGTCAGTCCTGCCACACCGATAGTAGTTCCCAACAAGGAGATGGATGACTTCATCCGTGTCAATCAGAATAGCGATTCCCCGGAGTTTATCTCTCCCGACTCCATCCCCGCTGATGTGCGCAATCGCAAGATACGTGTTGTCGGAGGTCCCCTTGATGGTGTCCAGGGTATGCTCAAGACCGTGCGCGGTTCCAAGTTCAAGACCCTTTATGTCGAACTACCCGGTATCATGGCCGTCAGCGCAGTCAGTCAGTTCGACTTTATACAATTTGAAGATTGAAAGTTGAAGATTGAAAATTGAAAATTGAAAGTTGAAGATTGAAAGTTGAAGATTGAAATTATATATATAATGAAGAAGATTTTATTTATGTCAGCCCTGGCAGTTGTATTGCTTGCCGGCTGCAAAACCCAGCGCGAGGTCACATATTTCCAGGACCTCAATGTCAATTCACCACAGTTAATCGACAGCATCGGCACAGTCCGTATGGAACCCGACGACCAGATTTCCATCCTCGTCAGTTGCAAGGAGCCTGAGATTGCCGCCCTGTTCAATCTTGTCCGTTCCCAGCAGCGAGTGGGTATGACCACCCAGGGTTCTGGTTTAAGTAATAATGGAGAGACCTCGGCTTATACCATTGACAGCGAGGGAAATATCGACTTCCCAGTGCTTGGAAAACTCCATGTTGCTGGACTCACCAAGCAGGAGGTTGCCAACCTTGTGAAGCAGCGCCTTGTAGAGTCTGACCAGGTAAAGAATCCAATAGTCACAGTCGAGTTTGCCAACCTTGCCTTCTCCGTACTTGGCGAGGTGAAGAATGCGGGCAAGTATCCCATCACGCGCAACCGCACCACCATTCTCGATGCCATCAGTATGGCAGGCGATCTCACCATCACCGGTCTTCGCGACTCCGTGTATGTCATCCGCGAGGCCGATGGCAAGCGTTTGGCCTATACCGTTGACCTTCGCAGCAAGGATGTGTTCACTTCGCCCGTATATTACGTCAAGCAGAACGATGTCATCTACGTTCGTCCCAACGCGATGCGTGCCGGACAGTCCACTATCAACGAGAACACCTTCAGTTCCGTTGGTTTCTGGATGTCAGTAGGCTCGTTCCTCATGTCCCTCGGAGTTTTGGTGTTTAAGTAAATTAGAAATTGCTGCGCAAACCGAATGCAGAGCCAAGCTCGCTTGAGCTATGCTGAGGTGCAGCCAGCAATCGACGAAGTCAATTAGTATTATTATGGAAATAAAACAGAAGAAGGCAGTACGCCCTGCCGATGATTTTATTCGTATCCAAGACCTCTGGTCGTTGTTTGTTCCCCGCTGGGGATGGTTTGTCATTTCCTTGGTATTATGCCTTGGAGCGTCGGCCCTCTATCTCGCCGTCACCCCCAATGTATATACCCGCTATGCCGAGCTCCTCGTCAAGGACGACAGCAATAAGGGTGGGGGTATGTCGTCAATCTCCAGTGAGTTCTCCGACCTTGGTCTCTTCTCCACCAACTCCAACATCAGCAACGAGCTCACCACACTCAAGTCGCCCGAGCTGATGACCGAGGTGGTGCGCCGCCTGCGTCTCAATGAGAACTACTCCAAGCGCGACGGTATGAAGACCGTCACCCTCTATGGCAGTCAGCCCGTCAATGTCTATTTCAAGGGCAATCCCTCGGTTGGGTTCTCTATGACAATAGAACTCACGTCGCCCGATTCGTTTATTATCAGCGACTTCACCTCTGGCGACATCGACGGCATGACCTTCGAGGGCAAGCTTGGTCAGGGCATAAAGACCCCTATAGGCACCATAGCCCTCTCGCGTTCCTCTTATTATAAGGAAGGGATGATAGGTATGCCGTTCAGATACAGCCACGGCTCCGTTGATGCCTTTGCCGACTCCTACGCCTCCCGTCTTGTTGCAGAGCTGAGCGACGAGAAGGGAACAGTCATCAATCTCAGTATTGTGGATGAGTCGCCCCGCCGTGCCGAGGATGTTCTCAACACCCTTATCGAGGTATATAACGAGAATTGGGTTAAGGACCGCAACCGCATGTCCGTCTCCACGTCCAAGTTCATCAGCGAGCGTCTTGGCGTCATCGAGGGCGAGCTTGGCAATGTCGATGCCAACATCTCGTCATATAAGAGTGCCAACCTCCTTCCCGACGTCGAGGCAGCCTCTCAGATGTATCTCCAGCAGTCGGCCGACAACCGCAAGCAGCTTATGGGCTTGTCGTCGCAGTTGGCTAATGCACAGTATATACGCAGCGAACTCTCAAGTAAAGATTTAAGTCAGCCACTGCCCACCAACTCCGGTATTTCCGAGGCAAGCATCGAGAGTCGCATCAGCACCTACAACTCCAGCGTCCTCGACCGCAACCGTCTGCTTGCGAGCAGTAGCGACAAGAACCCCCTTGTCCAGGATCTCACCCATTCTCTTCAGCAGATGAAGCAGAGCATCATCCAGTCGGTTGACAACTACATCGTCAGCCTTCGCACCCAGATGGGTGGTGTCAATCGCAGCGAGGCAGTAGCCACGGGCAAGTTGGCGTCCAACCCCAACCAGGCCAAGTATCTGCTCTCCGTCGAGCGCCAGCAGAAGGTTAAGGAAGAGCTCTATCTCTATCTTCTCCAGAAGCGCGAGGAGAACGAGCTCTCACAGGCATTCACCGCCTATAACACCCGCGTCATCACCTCCCCTCGTGGCAGCAACCTTCCCACTGAGCCCAAGAAGGCCAAAATCTTCCTTGTGGCCTTTGCCGTAGGTCTGCTGTTGCCCGCAGTAGTCATTGTATTGCGCGAGAATATGAACACCAAGGTGCGTGGTCGCAAGGACCTTGAGAGCGTCACCGTGCCTCTTGTAGGTGAGATACCCCTCACTGTGCGCAATGCCAGACGACTGCCGTGGAAGAAGCAAGACAAGCACACACACCGTTCCGACATCCTGATTACCGAGGGCAGTCGCGACATCGTCAACGAGGCGTTCCGTGTGCTTCGCTCCAACATCGACTTCATGTCCTCGGGCGAGGCCGGTCACAACGTCTTCGTACTCACCTCGTTCAATCCTGGCAGTGGCAAGTCGTTCATAGCCATGAACCTCGCCACCTCCTTTGCCATCAAGGGCAAGCGTGTGCTCGTCATCGACGGCGACCTCCGTCATGGTTCTACCTCGTCCTATGTGTCCAATCCCAAGCATGGACTCACCGACTATCTCTCCGGCCAACAGTCCGACATCAAGTCGTTGGTAGTTCCCGTTAAGAGTTATCCCACCCTCCATGTGCTCCCTATTGGCAAGGTGCCTCCCAATCCCACCGAGTTGCTTGAGAACGGTCGTCTCGCCGAGGTGCTCACCGCCCTCCGCAACTCCTACGACTACATCTTCATCGACTGTCCTCCTATCGACATCGTTGCCGACACCCAGATTATCGAGAAATTCGCCGAGCGCACAATCTTCGTCGTGCGTGCCGGACTTCTTGAGCGCAGCATGCTCAATGAGCTTCAGAACATCTACGACACCCGTCGTTTCAAGAATCTCTCGCTCATCCTCAACGGCACCCAGTCGTCAGGTGGTCGCTACAGTTATCGCTATGGCTATCGTTATGGCTACCACTACGGTTATGCCTACGGCTACGGTTCCAAGTCCTATTACTCCGAATAAAATTCGACTCAATATAAGCGCAGGCCGCAATACCCATCAAAAAAAGTTGCCTACACGGAGGTCCATAACTTCCTCCGTCCGCGGCCTGTGCTTTTTCTAGGGTCTTTACTTTATGTAATCCCTCCACAATAATTAAATAATCATTATTTTCTCCCCTTTCCTTTGGCGGTTTCAAAAATAATACGTATCTTTGCACCGTGATAATGAAAAAAAAGGAGATAATTATGTGTGAAACCGTAAATATATCCAGGAGGATGGTACGTGTAAGTCGAAAAACTTACAACAATCGTTTGGATGTTGCAACACCCCATCAATACAGTGTAGGGCAGTTGACAAGTCTAAATAAGGATCTTGATGGATTGTATGAACTATTATATTCTCAATGGAGAAGTGTAACAGAAGAAGATTATCAAGTTTTTGGTGGTCAATTCAAACTTTTATTGGAAACAATAAAAAGTTTATACAATGAATGTCGCAGAGCTCCCGTCGCCTTAGGTTTGAAGGATGAAACCCGCAAGTTAGGGATGAATTATTCCGCTTTATATGAGTTAAATTCTAATATTTATAATTTTGGAATAAACGCTCAAAATAATTCCGAACTTAAAAAAGCTCTTGAAAAAGCAGGTAGTATAATGCATAGTATTGGACAATGATTACCTTCAAGACAATATCATATTTCCGAAAACGCCTATCTTCCATGATGAAAGTGAAGAAAGGCGTATATGCGAATGTAGAGAAAGAATTGATAAATGAATTTAAGAGCAAACCTATAGATCAAATTCGTATAAATAATGATATGATTCTCATTGAAGGTGATATGGTTGTTATAAAACTTAGATTACCGGATAAGAAACAGCATCTTGCAAAAAAGGATGGTTATAGATTAATATATCTTGTTTCAAAAGTTGTTCCTGTAGTTGCATTCTTAGATATTTACCCTAAAAATGGACCTCTACAACAACTTGATGAAGACGAGAAAGTGGTATTGAAACTGGTAAATGATTTTATTTCAGAGGGAGAGCAAGGTCTTCTGCAAGATTGGGGTGCCATCTCATAACCCTCCGCTCGCTACTGCCATCGCAGCCCCCTCCGCGGTAGGGGCTTTACTTTATGTAAGTCCACCCCATTGATTAAATAACCAGTCATCAATCAGTGCGTCAGCCGCGCCCTCGGCGCATAAATAATCGCAATTCTATTGCGTAGATAATCACGAGCAACCCCGTAGGGGCGAGAGCTTGTTTGCGAGTACAGGCCCGGCCGGCCAGGCTTTAAGTCCCCTGTACCCTGAGGGGAAAGGGGATTTAGGGGAAAGCGGTGGATCCCCTCTTCAGGTTAAGAGGGGACGGGGGAGTTTTCGAAAAATCCTATAACTATATGACGTATAATGTAGTTCTCCATTATGTCATACCCCTACATTGGAGGCATAATATAGGATATGTAATCCCGCCCCAATGATTAAATAATCATTATTTTCTCCCCTTTCTTTGGCGGATTCAAAAATAATACGTATCTTTGCACCGTAATTAAATTTAAAATTCGATGAATGCAATAACGATCAGTGGAAATAACATAAAGATATCCGTATCTGTCTATCTTTTTAAAGAAGGCGATACGTATATAGCATATTGTCCATCTCTGGATCTTTCCGGATATGACACAACGGAAGAAACTGCCAAGTCAGACTTTGAATATATGTTGAAAGACTGGTTGAAAACCCAATCAGAGAACAATACATTAAGGAAAGACTTGGAATCCCATGGATGGAGATAGGTTGCTCTCGCATTTCTGTTGAGGGTGGACATGAAAAATGGCATAAAGAAGGTTGTTTACGTCCTGTGATAATTCAGACACATATAGATCCGATACCTGAGTTTATAGTAAAGAATAATCTCCGTTCATTAGGTCTCACGAGAAAGGATTTTATAGAATGGTTGAAGACTAAGAAGTAAATAATCATTAATCTGGATTGTCATTATGTAAGACCGCCCATTGATTAAATAACCAGTTATCAATCAGTGCGTCAGCCGCGCCCTCGGCGCATAAACACTCGCAACTCTGTTGCGTCAAATAATCGCAATTCTATTGCGTAGATAATTACGAGCAACCCTTTAGGGCGAGAGCTTGTTTGCGAGTACAGGCCCGGCCGGCCAGGCTTTAAGTCCTCAACTCCTGAGGAGGGGAGGATTTAGGAGGGAAGGTGGAGCCCCTCTTCAGGTTAAGAGGGGACGGGGGAGTTTTCGAAAGATTCAAAAATAATACGTATCTTTGCACCGTGATTAATTTAAAAATATTTGTTAGACAATGAATACATTAACATATAATAGCCAGTCTCAGTTAATTGTAACCTCTAATCCGGATAATCAGATATTACAAAGTGCATCTTATAAAGCAGGCATGGAGGATATAAAGAAAGGAAATGTTACATCATATTCCAGTTCTGATGAAATGTTCCGAGATTTATTGAAATAAATTGCCAATGGCAAAATACACATTGATTGTCACATCAGAATTTAAATAACGACTGGTACTCATTCTGATATGTTTTATAAGAATAAAAGATAATTTCATAAGATAACCCTGCAATGGCGGCATAACATAGGATATGTAATCCCGCCCCAATAATCAACGAATTAATGCACCTCTGACCCGTATTTGACATCGGACTCCATAAAAAAACGAGGAAAAGTTTGGCTATTTGGAAAATTAATAGTAATTTTGCACCCAAATAAATGTATAAAACTATGGCATTAGAAATAAAGGTTATACCAACGTTGACAGGCGAAGACGCTGTTCGCTTTGTAAATAATGCTGAGAGTGTCAGCAATGGCAGGGAAAGAATAGATTTCTCTGCACAGATAGCTGATGCCCGAGCAATACTCAAAAACGCAAGATTATAATGAGTTATTGTAGGTATTCCCATAATACCCATCTAAAGACTCGCTTGATGTATTTTGACTTGCGAGTACTTGTAAATGAATCATGATTTCTTTAACTTATTCGTCAGCCGCGCCCTCGGCGCATAAATAATCGCAACTCTCGTGCCAGCGAGAGCAAAGCATCAAGCTCGCTTGAATGCTCTGCCGAGCGCAGCCGAGAGTCAACAAAGTTAACTTTCTATTGCGTTAAATTCCACGAGCAACCCTTTAGGGCGTGCGCTTGTTTGCGAGTACCAAACAGCCGGTTTACCGGTTGGAGCCCTCTCCTGAGGAGAGGGGGCCGGGGGAGCGGTGGAGCCCCTCTTCAGGTTAAGAGGGGACGGGGGAGTTTTCGAAAAAATCCTATAACGATATAACGGCTGATATATCTCTGCCCTGCAAGGGCTACATATCCTATCACTGCATGTCATAGTCCTGTAAGGACGACATAACATAGGATAGGGCATAAGCCCTATCACCCATTGCCCCCTATAATCGCATAGGCCGCACCCCCTTAAAAAAAAAGTTGCATACACGGAGGTCCATAACTTCCTCCGTCTGCGGCCTGTGCTTTTTCTAACATAAAAAAATAAATATGAAAACATCAACCCGACGTAAATTGATTTTACTGTTGGGGGGGGCAATATTGTTCCTCCTGATAATTGAGATTTCATTAAGAATAGCCGGCTTCGGCCAAATGCCACTCTATACGGCAAGTGATGAATGGGAATACATGACCACACCCAACCAGAGCGGTTCCCGCCTCGGCAACCGTTTCTACATCAATGCCTACGGCATGCGCTGCGATGAAGTCGATTCCACAAAGCGACATATCCTCGGACTCGGAGACAGTGTCCTCTTCGGAGGTGCACAAACCGACCAGGACAGCCTTGCCACATCCCTCATCACCCAAGAGACAGGCATACAGATGCTCAACATCTCAGCAGGGAGCTGGGGCCCCGACAACTGTGCCGCCTACCTTCGCCACTACGGACTCTTCAATGCCGAAGCACTCTTCTTGCAAGTAAGCAGCCATGATGCCCACGACAACATCAGTCACGAACCCGTTGTCGATGTCCATCCCAGCTATCCTTCCAAGCAGTTCTGTTGTGCCACAGTTGAGGTACTCATCCGCTATGTCCTTCCTCGCCTCATGCCATCCTCCCAGAAAGACCCCGACCAGAAGGTTCTTTCCGAGTCAGGCATCCGCAAGGACGGCAAACCATTCAATCCCGGTTTCGCCCAACTGAAGGCCATGTGCGACAGTGCCCATATCCCCATGGTTGTCTATCTCCATGCCGAGCAAACCGAACTTTCCGCAGGCAAATACAACGACCAGGGCGACGAGATAATCGCATGGTGTGCAGCCAACAACGTCCCCGTCATCAAGGATCTCGACCTAGGTCTCACCACCTCCGACTTCCGCGACAACATCCACCTCAGTGCCCATGGTCAGCGCAATATGGCAAATCATCTCAAAAGATATTTAAAACAATAGCCCTATGCAGCCAAGCCCTGCAAGGGCGACATAACATAGGATAGGGCGCAAGCCCTATCACCCATGCCCCATTCTCTTTCCCTCCGCTCGCCACCGGCGAGCGTAGAAGAAAGAACGTGATCCTTAAATTGAATACTTACTTAACTACAAATTGTATAATGAAAAAAGCATTAATTACTGGTATCACAGGTCAGGACGGTTCGTACTTGGCTGAGTTTTTATTGGAAAAAGGCTACGAGGTGCATGGCACTATCCGCCGCTCGTCGGTTGATTTCCGCGAGCGCATCGCGCATCTTGAGGGAAAGCCCAATTTCCATCTGCATTATGCCGACCTCGGCGACTCAATGAGCATTCTCGGAGTCATCGGCAAGGTTCGACCCAACGAAATCTACAACCTCGCCGCACAGAGTCAT
>JALFCW010000039.1 GCA_022771625.1 Prevotella sp. | reverse complement strand
GCGTTCATCCTGAGCCAGGATCAAACTCTCCATTGTAAAATATTTATTTCTCGTTTGTTCTGTCTTGTAGGATGACTCTCCAGAATTAATGAAGCATAAAGCAAACTTTCAATCTAATACAAATTGACGGTTCGTTTCTTTTCTACCCAAACTACACTAAATAAATTAATGCAGTTCGCTTCTTGTACTACTTCTCTGTTTATGTAAGTCTTTCAAAGAACTCTTTCTTTTTTGGCTCGTGAACTTGTTTTTTGTTCGAAAGCGGATGCAAAGGTACGGACTTTTTTTGAACCCACCAAACAATTTAGTGAAAAAGTTGTGTTTTATAACATATTTTAGCAATTTGCTCGATGTTCTAATAATATACACCTTATTATATTATATAGGATGGGTAAATACAAACCTTGCTCCATCCTTATAGCTTGTATCAACCCATATCTTACCACCTAATCGAGTTACGAATTGCTGACATAACTGGAGTCCGAGGCCTGTGCCCTGCTTAAACTGGTCAAGTTTAACAAAACGTTCAAAAACGCGCACAGCATCTTTTTCTGGTATTCCACATCCATTGTCCGTTACAGAGAAATACAACATTCCCTCATTATCATTCTTTGAAATAGCCAAAACAATAGAACCATGCTCGCTGAACTTTATACTATTGGTGATAAGATTAACTATAACCTGTCTTAATCTCGCCTCATCTGTAGAAATCACACATTCGGGAAAATCACATCTAAAATCAAAAGAAATCGTTTTGCGACACGTCACAATCATCGATTCCATTACAGATTTGGAAAGAGCGACAATATCACAATCCTCCTTTTTTATAGCCATTCGTCCTGTTTCGATGCGAGACAAGTCAAGAACATCATTTATCAGATTAAGCAGAGCGTCAGAATTCTGCTTTATTATGTCACTGAAATGCGCCTTTTCCTCCTTAGAAAGTGTCATCTGATCACTTGTCAACAAACTTGAGAAACCCACAATAGAGTTTAATGGTGTACGTATTTCATGACTCATATTAGCAAGGAAAGCCGATTTCATTCTATTTGACTCTTCCGCCTTGTCTTTAGCAATCAACAGTTCCTCACTTTGGGTCTGTAATTCTTCCTTCATCCGACGCAGTTTGACTACAAAATGCAGAGTAATCAACTGGGAAAGAGCCAATATTACCGCCAATATTCCAGCACCGATAAACCAATTCTTATATTCATCAAAGAAAGAAACTGGTTTATTGAGGATATTAGATTCAGAAGGCAGACTATCAAAATTGGTTTTAAAGTTCTCCAACAACTGATAATCAAAATAGAAGCTATTCGAAACATAAACCAATCCCTGATGCTCAAACCTTTCCAGATATGCCATACACATTTCAGCCAAACGCTCTCCGTCATGTCTAAAATCAGGATAATAGCCACCAATTGCAAGTCCATTCATACCAATGCCAGAAATAGTGAACACGGGTAATTCTGGATTCGCTTCGCGCACCTGCATTGCTGAATTGCCCATAGCAAAATTTTCGTTGCAGTCCACCCTCCACGTACCTAAGATAAGAGCCTTATTACCATGCATCTTTCTTATTGTACGAAGCATGCTGTCATACGATTCATTTCTGCCATCGATATAATGCATATTAACCCCTTTAACTCCAGTCACCTTATCCCTTACAAAAGCTTGCATTGTGACGCCTCCCAAAGAGTTGTCAGTAAGAAGAGAGAATTCTGAAATATTGGGATATAGTTGATGTATAATTTGAAGATTCTTTTCAATATCGAAATACGTAAGAATTCCCCCTACAATATTAAAGTCCTGAAAATCAGACCGAAGGTTTTTCGATGCGGGTTGCCACTTACGAATATCCACTGAATCATGAGGCAATGACACAATATTTGCGCTACACGATCCAATAGCGATAGGTATTTTCTTATATTCAGGTTCATCTAATGAAAGAAACGTTGAAACGGCCTCTCGTCCAATAAGTACAACAAGTGCAGGACTATGACCATTTACCATATACTTATTAAGAATTGCTTTAATACGTCCCTTAAATGAAAACAATTCCTTGATACCAGTACTCTCCATACTCTCAACAAGTACCTGACGCGATGGATCTATCTCATTACAGCGTTTCACAAATGGTTCTAGAGTTTCGGCAGTACTTCTTGAATCTGTGTTATATGAACAAATATAGAGTATATTATTGGAAATAGAAGCTTTAGAGATTATGCCACTATCACCAACGACATTATTGCTAATCAGATTACCGCTAACATCTGCATAAGAATTATTAGAAAAAGCAGTAATGACTATCAAAAACAATATATATATATTATGTTTCAATCCATTCATGTTGCAAAGGTACAAAAAAAACTCAATTTATCGGTTTTTTTATATGTTTTTTTGTGTAATAAAAGAAAAATTTGTACTTTTGCAATCGTATGGACATAATAATGATTAGACACACTCACGTTGGTGTGCCAAAAGGCACATGCTACGGTTGGTCGGACGTCCCCTTAGCGGACACGTTCGAGTCAGAGGCTATGCAAACCAGCAAAAACCTGAAAGAAATACTGTCGGACGGCATCACTCCCGACGTAATTTACTCGTCTCCATTGTCGCGAGCCATAAAATTATCTGCATTTTGCGGATATGACACCCCTGTGAAAGACGACCGGTTAAAGGAAATGAATATGGGCGACTGGGAGATGCAGAAATATGATGATATTAAGGACGATGCACTTCAGATGTGGTATGACGACTATATGCACCTGAGGGCCACCGGCGGTGAAGGATTTCCCGACTTATACAAGAGGGTCTCGGATTTCCTGGATGAACTAAGAACAAAAGAATACCGCCGTGTGGTGATATTCGCACACGGCGGTGTATTACTTTGCGCAGGAATATATGCTAAATTATTCCCTGCCGAAGGTTGCTTTGAGCATCTCGTGGAATGTGGGGGAATACAACGTCTAAGCTTGTAGTTGGATAATTCCCGCCCCTTCTTTAAGTGCCTGCATATTCAATGGAATCAATCCATGATGACGTTCGGGAAGAGTCTTATATAAGGCTTTTTCCACACCATCATGGCTTATTACCGGACACACCTTTAACAAGCCTCCCAGCACTATCATATTAAATACCTTGGCATTCTTCAGTTCTGCAGCCTTGTCCATCGCGTCAATACGATAAATCGAAATATCATCCCTTGACGGTGGATTGATTATACCATAACTGTCATAGATGAGTATTCCGCCCGACTTGATCTTTGGCAGGAACTTGTCAAGTGAAGGTTGGTTGAGCACAACTGCCACGTCAAACGTACTGAGAATAGGCGAACTGATAGGGTCATCGCTTACGATTACCGTCACATTTGCCGTTCCACCTCTCTGTTCAGGTCCATATGCAGGCATCCATGTGACCTCCTTATCTTCCATCAGGCCAGAATAAGCAAGGATTTTGCCCATTGACAAGACACCCTGTCCACCGAATCCTGAAATAATAATTTCCTTTTTCATAATAATCTCACTATTATCTGTTTTACTGAATAGTGTCCTTAATATCTCCCTTAGGATAGAATTTGAACATATGTTCCTTCATCCATTCATTGGCCTGCACGGGGGTGAGTTTCCAACCGCTGTTGCAAGTAGATACTATCTCCACAAGCGAGCTTCCCTTTCCAGCCATAGAAGCCTCGAAGGCTTTACGAATGGCCTTCTTTGCACTTCGGATAGCCGGTACAGACTCCACACTCTGCCTGGTTACATAACAAGTACCCTCAAGTTGGGCTGCTATCTCAGTAATCTTCAATGGATAACCATGAAGTTCAGGCACGCGTCCATATGGACATGTACTGGTTTTCTGACCCATGAGAGTAGTAGGAGCCATCTGTCCGCCAGTCATACCATAAATGGCATTATTAATAAAGATGATAACAATATTTTCACCTCTGTTGAGAGCATGTATGGTCTCGCAAGTTCCGATACAAGCCAAATCACCATCACCCTGATACGTAAATACCAGACGGTCAGGCCACAGGCGCTTGATGGCAGTTGCGACAGCAGGCGCACGTCCATGAGCAGCCTCCTGCCAATCAATGTCAAGATATCTGTATGCGAAGACAGCACAACCAACAGGGCAAACGCCTACGGTTTTATCCTCCATACCCATCTCCTCAATAATTTCCGCAACAAGTTTATGAACGACCCCATGGCTACAACCAGGGCAATAGTGCATAGGCACATTGTTCATCAGTTCAGGCTTCTTGTACACCAGATTCTCCGGTGCAATTATTTGTTCGTTTCTTGCCATAATCTACATGAGTTTATTTTTAAGGGCATCAACAATCTCGTCAGGTTCGGGCACTACGCCCCCAAGGCGTCCGAAGTATTCAACCGGTTCCTTACCATTAATAGCCAGGCGCACATCGTCAACCATCTGTCCGGCATTTATCTCTGCCACAAGGATACCTTTCTTTCCACTTGCAATCTCGTCAATTTCCTTTTTCGGGAAAGGCCAGAGAGTGATTGGTCGGAATAATCCCACCTTAATACCCTCTTTTCGGGCAATCTCAATAGCCTTTTGAGCCAGACGGGCAGCACTTCCGAATGCTACGATAACATAATCAGCATCCTCGCATTGAGATGTTTCATATCTCACCTCATTAGCTTCAATCTCGGCATACTTCTTTTGAAGATGGAGGTTGTGCAGTTCCATAGCCTCCGGTTTGAGTTCGAGAGATGTCAATATATTCGGTTTGCGGTCCTTTGTTCTACCGATAGTAGCCCAAGGGCACTGCTGTCTGATTTCCTCTTCAGTACGACGTGGCTTATAAGGCGGCAACACCACCTTCTCCATCATCTGACCAATGACTCCATCGCTCAATATCATAGCCGGATTTCTGTATTTGAATGCCAATTCGAAAGCCAGATCAACAAAGTCGGCCATCTCCTGGACAGATGCCGGTGCAAGAACAATGACATTATAGTCGCCATTACCACCACCCTTTGTTGCCTGCAAATAGTCACTCTGCGACGGTTGGATTGTTCCCAGTCCTGGACCACCTCTTTGCACATTCACAACCACTCCTGGGATTTCCGATCCTGCCATGTAAGAGATACACTCCTGCATCAATGCCACTCCAGGACTTGATGAAGACGTGAAAGCCTTCTTTCCTGCACCAGCGGCACCATGCACCATATTAATGGCAGCCACCTCACTTTCAGCCTGCAACACGACCATACCCGTAGTTTCCCAGGGTTTGTCGAGCGCAAGTGTTTCAATAATCTCACTTTGCGGAGTGATGGGATAACCAAAGAATCCGTCAACACCGCATCTGATGGCGGCACGGGCAATAGCCTCGTTACCCTTCATCAATGTTACTTCCTGTGTTTCGTTCTTCATGTCAATCCTCCATTTTCTTTCTGTAAACAGTAATACATCCGTCAGGACATACGATTGCACATGATGCGCATCCTATACAGTTGTCCTGGCTGACAACCTCTACAAACGGATAACCGTTGACATTTACTTTTTTGGCCAATGCGATGACATCTTGAGGACAAGCATTCACGCACAATGCGCATCCCTTGCATCTCTCGGTATCAACGACAATGGCACCTCTTATTTTGCTCATATCTTGGTATATTAAAAACTTCACTCTATTCTTTCAAGGATTATATGCATCCTTGTTATAGAAATTGAGAATATCCTCAAGCATTAACTTGGCTTCGACAGCAGGACTATCAGGATCCAATTCGATGGCCTTTATATAACAATTTATAGCATCACCGAAGTCACCCCTTCGTCTGCACTCATTGCCTTGCCTGTAATACTCCTGACTATCCATACCTCACTATCCAATTGTAACACTATCACTTATAATATTCCTTCTTGCCAGCCGCCAACGTGTTCTTCATCAGCGAGCATATTGTCATAGGTCCAACGCCTCCAGGTACAGGAGTGATGAAAGAGCATTTAGGAGCTACCTCATCAAACTTGACATCTCCATTAAGCCTATACCCACTCTTGCGTGAAGCATCGGGAACACGTGTTGTGCCGACATCAACAATTACAGCTCCCTCCTTTACCATATCGGCTGTAACAAAGTCAGGACGCCCTATTGCGGCAATGATTATGTCAGCCTCTCTACATTCTTCCTTGAGATTGGCCGAATGGCTATGGCATACAGTCACAGTACTGTCTCCATACTGTTTTTGCATCATCAACTGGGCCATTGGTTTTCCAACAATATTGCTACGTCCGAGCACTACGCATTTCTTTCCACTGGTCTCAATACCATACCTGCGTAACAATGTCACAATACCAAGAGGCGTTGCGGAAATGAAACATGGAAGTCCTATAGCCATCCTTCCCACATTAACCGGATGGAATCCGTCAACATCCTTGCGATAGTCGATAGCCTCGATAATCTTCTGCTCGTCGATATGCTTGGGCAATGGCAACTGAACGATGAATCCATCCACATCAGCATCCCTATTCAGTCGATCCACACATGCGAGAAGTTCCTCCTCTGTAATGTCATCTTCATATCTTATGAGAGTTGACTTGAAGCCACAAGCCTCGCATGCCAACACCTTGTTCTTCACGTATGTCTCCGAACCGCCGTCATGCCCTACGAGAACTGCAGCCAAATGAGGTTGTTTTCCTCCGGCAGCCACGATAGCCTTCACCTCATCAGCTATTTCCTGCTTTATAGCGGCAGCAGTAGCCTTTCCATCTATCAATTGCATATCAATCATTATATTCTTCAATCTTCAATTTTCAATCTTCAATCTTCATTTATAGTCCAGGCATTCCGCCCTTCATATTCTTCATTGCCGCAGCCATCTGCATCATTCTACTGCTATTCATACCAGTGACCATCTTCATCATCTTTCTCATTTGGTCAAACTGTTTTAGCAATCTGTTTACATCCTGAATATTCGTACCCGAGCCCTTGGCAATGCGCATACGGCGACTTTGGTTGAGTATCTCTGGATTTGTACGCTCCTTGGGCGTCATACTGTTGATGATAGCCTCAATAGACTTGAATGCATTGTCGTCGATATCAACATCCTTGATTGCCTTGCCCACTCCTGGTATCATAGCAGCCAAGTCCTTTATGTTACCCATTTTCTTTATCTGCTGAATCTGGTTCATAAAGTCATTGAAATCAAACTTGTTCTTTCTGATCTTCTTTTCAAGTTCCTTAGCCTGCTTCTCGTCAAACTGCTGTTGGGCACGTTCAACAAGACTGACGATATCACCCATACCGAGGATACGGTCAGCCATACGGTCGGGATGGAACACATCAATAGCCTCCATCTTCTCGCCTGTACCGACAAACTTGATTGGTTTGGTGACTACAGTACGGATTGACAGAGCAGCACCACCACGAGTGTCACCATCAAGTTTTGTAAGCACAACTCCATCGAAATCAAGACGGTCGTTAAATTCCTTTGCTGTATTCACCGCATCCTGACCTGTCATCGAATCCACCACGAAGAGAGTCTCGTCGGGATTGAGCGCCTCCTTCAGAGTAGCAATCTCGTTCATCATCTCCTCGTCAACAGCCAATCGACCGGCAGTATCCACGATAATGACATCGTTACCTTTTGCCTTTGCCTCCTTGATAGCATTGTTGGCAATCTCAACAACATTCTTATTATCTGGCTCAGTATATACCGGCACACCAACTGTTTCGCCAACAACCTTCAACTGCTCGATGGCGGCAGGACGATAAACGTCGCAAGCCACCAAAAGAGGTTTCTTGCGGTTCTTGGTCTTCAGCATATTCGCAAGTTTTCCGCTAAATGTCGTTTTACCCGAACCTTGAAGACCAGACATAAGGATTATAGCCGGACGACCTTCCAATTTGAGTTCGGCAGCCTTGCCGCCCATCAGTTCTGCAAGTTCATCGTGAACAATTTTCACCATCAACTGCCCTGGTTTAACGGCAGAAAGCACGTTCATACCTAAGGCCTTAGCCTTGACAGTGTCCGTGAAGTTCTTTGCCACCTTATAATTTACGTCGGCATCAAGCAAAGCCCTACGAACATCCTTAAGGGTCTCAGCCACATTAATCTCGGTAATTTTACCTTCGCCCTTCAGTATTTTGAACGAGCGTTCCAGTCTGTCACTTAAATTTTCAAACATTCTATTTCGACTTTATAATTTTTATCTTCTGCAAAGATAATGCAATAAATCCGAAAAAAAGAATAAATTACGCGACTTTTAATGTATTTTAGTACGATTAACAATGAAATTGCGCACATTAAATTTCAGTGTGCAAATAATTAAGGTAATATAATAAAAAAAGGAGATGTGACTCATCTCCTTTTCTTAAGTTCCAATTTTGGAATCTTTATTGTTTGTCCCTCCTTTAGTGTAGTCTTTCCATCAAGACCATTATACACCTCAACATAGCAAGACATTCCCGGACCGAGCAATTTAGTGGCCATATCCTCCACCGTCTGACCAGCTTTTGCCTTCACTGTCCTGTCCTCACCTATAATTCTGTAAGCACCAGTCCTTACTCTTATGTCCATAGCCTCATATTTGTCAGAGCTCGTCTTTGCTGTTTCTGTCTTAGCTTCATCATTGGCAGATTCGTCCTTATTATCTATGGACATCGCACCAATCTTTGTGGCATCCACCTCCTGAGCTACCGAGTCCTTTTTAATAGCCACCTGAGCCTTCTTTGTCGTTATTTCAGCAGTCTTTAGATCTGCTTTCATCTGCTTGTAGGCTATTTCCTCTGATAATTCATATCTACCATATAGATATCCACCATAAGCTGCGCCAAGTATCAATAAAAGGACTGCTATACCCGATAATATCCAACGGAGAATAGAGTTGTTATTTGACGTTTCAAAAACAGATTCCTCGACAGAGTTTTCCTCTCCGCTTTGCACATTGTCGTTATCATCCGTAAATTCTACTACAGAATCCTCAGCTACTGGTTCTTCTGCTACTGGTTCTTCTGCTACTGGTTCTTCTGCTACTGGTTCTTCTGCCACTGGTTCTTCTGCCACTGGTTCTTCTGCCACGGTTTTTTCGGCTACTGGTTCTTCTTCAACGGATTGCTCAGCCACTTTATTATCTATTTGGGGCTCAACAATTATTTCTTTACCCTCAGCAGGTTCATCGGCAATAATATCTTCGGCAGCCGGTTCCTCAACCACGGGTTCGGGGAAATCCACTCCTTCATTTAGGATAACTGTTTCAAACTGCGAGAATGGTTTGTTGACAATCTCCTTCATCACACTGTCGGGAGTGAATGTCAGTTTTGAATGTCCCTCTATCAGCACCCTTTCTCCAGTATTGACATTGATGCTTTCCCTGTCATCCACCTCAATAATTTTAAATGTACCAAGACCTTTCACCTTGACAATCTTATCTTCGTCAAGTCCCTCCTGGATAACATCAAATATCGCTTTGATAAAACGATGCGACTCCTTGTCGTCAAGTCCGTTCTTTGACGTTAGGACAGAGCACAGATCGTAAATATTCAACTTACTCATCAGCATCCCCTCCTTTCTTAATTCTTTCTTTCCACGCGGCAATCGGCTTAAATCCTAGCACCAATTTGGGAGGTACGAGCATGCGTTGTTGGGTGGTAGGACTAACCATCACCCTTTCCATCTTCTTTTTTACCTCAAAGAGTCCAAAGCCATCAATCGAGAGACTGTCTCCATCTTGGAATGCGTCGCTCATGGCATCAATCACGTTGGTCACCATTCTCTGCGTAGGCACCTGGCTATATCCGGTGCGCTGAGCTAATCGTGAAATGAATTCCTTGTTGTTCATACTCTGGTTTTTTGATTAATTTATTAATGTAGTGCCATATAGGTCAAATTCCTCGGAATCCACTATTTTGACATTATAATATCTGCCCACCTTCAACATACGCTCTTCAACAGGGATGAGCACCTCGGGATCAACCTCTGGCGAACAGTATTCCGTTCTTCCTATATAGTAGTCACCCTCCTTACGGTCGATAACCACCTTGAGCACCTGTCCCACCTTTTCAGCTTCGATTTCAGCACTAATTTCCTGCTGCAATGCCATAAGTTTGTCAAGTCTTCTTTGCTTCACTTCCTCAGGCACGTCATCCTCATAGTTTTCAGCGGAATAAGTTCCGTCTTCCTCCGAATATGCGAATGCTCCCATGCGCTCGAATCTGGCCCAACGGGTAAACTCCATCAACTCTTCGAAGTCAGCCTCTGTCTCCCCTGGGAATCCCACCATCAGTGTAGTGCGAATATGTATTCCCGGCACCTCTTCGCGCATGCGCTCAATAAGTCTATATGTCTCTTCCTTAGTGACATTGCGCTTCATTCTCGCAAGCATATTGTCGGAAACGTGCTGCAGAGCGATATCGAGATACTTGCATACATTTGCACGTTCTTTCATTACGCGCAGCAGTTCCCACGGGAAATGAGTGGGATAGGCGTAATGCAGTCTTATCCATTTCACTCCTGGAATGTCGGACATGCGTTCCACCAATTCTGCAATATGCTGCTTACCGTCGATATCAACCCCATAATAAGTCAGTTCCTGTGCGATGACCTGAAATTCGGTTGTTCCGTCAGCCACCAACTGTCTCACCTCATTCAGTATCTCGTCTATCGGACGGCTTACATGCTTTCCGGTTATGATTGGAATGGCACAGTAGGCACAATGGCGGTCACACCCCTCACTAATCTTCAAATAAGCATAATGACGTGGTGTTGTGATATGCCTAACCACACTACAAGTGTCCATCGGCGAGCCGAGGTCGGTGAGTAATTGTTTGTAATTAAACTTGCCATAGAACTTGTCAACCTGAGGAATCTCGGCCTCCAGTTCTTTCTGGTATCTTTGTGAGAGGCAGCCCATAACATACAGTTTCTTCAGCCTTCCCTCCTCCTTAGCCTGTGCGAATTCCAGGATAGTGTTAATACTCTCCTCCTTCGCGTCCTGAATAAATCCACAAGTATTTATGACAGCAATTTCCCCCGTAGGGTTTTTACTGTCGTGCACACAATGGTAGCCCTTTGACTCAAACATACTCATAAGAGTCTCGCTGTCAACGAGATTCTTCGAGCAACCCATTGTGATGATATCAATAGTATTTTTCTTCATTACGTCCCTGCAATGCCAATTAGTTCACCTTGAAAAGAGAATCCACAAACTGACTCTTGTTGAAGAGCTGCAAGTCTTCCATCTTTTCTCCCAATCCGATATACTTCACCGGCACCTTGAGCTGGTCACTTATACCTATTACCACTCCGCCCTTTGCCGTTCCGTCGAGCTTGGTAATGGCAAGGGATGTTATCTGTGTTACAGCCGAGAACTGTTTAGCCTGCTCAAAGGCGTTCTGTCCTGTACTTCCATCAAGAACGAGCATCACCTCATCCGGGGCCTCAGGCAGCACCTTCTTCATCACGTCCTTTATCTTCTTGAGCTCATTCATAAGCCCCACCTTATTGTGCAAACGTCCGGCAGTGTCAATAAGCACCACGTCGGCACCATTGGCCTTGGCACTGCTCAGGGTGTCGAATGCAACAGATGCAGGGTCGCTTCCCATCTGTTGCTTGATGACGGTCACTCCTACCCGCTCGCCCCAAATACAAAGCTGTTCCACTGCAGCGGCACGGAACGTATCGGCAGCTCCAAGATATACCTTCTTGCCAGCCTGTTTGAATTGATATGCCAGTTTGCCTATGGTGGTAGTCTTGCCCACTCCATTCACTCCCACCACGAGTATCACGTATGGCTTATGGTCAGAGGGCAATTCCCAATTTTCGTTGTCATCAGTATTGTTCTCAGACAACAATGCTGCTATCTCCTGCCTGAGGATGCCATTGAGTTCAGATGTGCTCACATACTTGTCGCGAGCCACGCGTTCCTCAATGCGACGAATAATCTTCAATGTTGTATCCACTCCCACGTCACTCGTGATGAGCACTTCCTCAAGATTATCGAGCACATCGTCGTCCACCTTCGACTTTCCTGCCACTGCACGCGCCAGTTTGTCGAAAACGCTTGTCTTTGTTTTTTCCAAACCCTTGTCAAGAGTTTCCTTCTTATTCTTATTAAAAAAACCGAATATTCCCATAATTGTACAATTTGATTGCAAAAATACAATATTTTTTTGAGAAATAAGTATTTTTCCTGTAAAAAGTGCAAATAATCAATTAAATATCACCATTTTCCATAAATTTCGACTCATAATAGTATCAAAAAATAATACTTTAAGAGAAAATAAAAGGCCACAACAATAATTGTTGCAGCCTTATATTTTATAGAGCTATGATTTCAATTACTTGAAGAATTCCTTAACCTGCTCGTTAGGAACCATCTTCTCGTCAAAGATGTAAGCACCAGTCTTGGGGCTCTTAACCATCTTGATGACCTTTGAATAAGAGCGACCATCCGTATTACCGTCGCGGAGGGTAGCCACAACTTTCTTTGCCATTTCTTAAAAAGCTAAATTTAAAAGTTATTATTTAATTTCCTTGTGAAGTGTCATCTTCTTCAAGATGGGGTTGTACTTCATCAATTCCATTCTCTCAGGAGTATTCTTACGATTCTTGGTCGTAATGTAACGGCTTGTACCAGGCATGCCACTGTTCTTCATCTCAGTGCACTCCAAAATCACCTGTACTCTATTGCCTTTTGCTTTCTTTGCCATGTGATTATTCTCCTATAACTTTAATGTCCTTCCACTCACAATAGCCCTTTGACACAGCCTGCTTAAGAGCTGCATCAAGTCCGACCTTGTTGATCAATCTCAGACCAGCGGCGCTGATCTTCAAGCTAATCCAGCAACCTTCCTCTACATAGTAGAACTTCTTGCTGAAGAGGTTTACGTCAAAGCTGCGCTTTGTGCGATGCTTTGAGTGAGACACATTGCAACCAATCTGTGCCTTCTTTCCTGTAATCTGACAAATCTTCGACATTTCTATCTAAGTTTTCTTTTCTTTTTACTAACTTATTCCAAACAGGGTGCAAAGGTAGCGACTTTTTT
>JALFCW010000145.1 GCA_022771625.1 Prevotella sp. | reverse complement strand
ATCTTGATGCGATGCTCCCAATAAGGGCGCGGAATGCGGGGATAATGCACCTCGGCTGCCTTCACCACAAATGGTTTGCCATTGAGCAGGAATGTGTTCTTGCCAGCTGCAAAGGATTCTCTTTCGGCTGCCATAGCCCTGTCAGGCAGGACGCAAGCCAAAAGCAATGCCACAAGAATCGTTTCAAATATCTTTTTCATACATATATATATTATTTAAGTAGTGTGCAAAGTTAAAGATAATTCCTTAATAAGCCAAGACTAATGTTAAGACACTTTACAATTCTCAATTTTGCAAGTGTGCAGCTTTGTTTCTCTGTCGTAATTGATTCCCACGAGTAGTATGTCGCCGGTATATTCTGCAATCTTTGCAGGATATTGCTTGCGCTTGATCTGGTCGATGGCAGTGTCGGCCGTGTTATTGAATTTGAGTTCGATGACAAGGGCTGGCTTGCTGACGTTGCGGCGTGGAATCATCACCAGGTCGGCATATCCCTTGCCAGTGGCATACTCGCGATGGATAACGTATTCATTTCTTGCCCATATATATGCCACGGTGAGCACACAAGCCAAGGAATTCTCGTCGTTGTAGGCGAGGATGCTCGTGTTTTCGTCGTGGGTCAGGTCGATGGCTTGAGCCACAGCATTCTCATTGCCCGCGATGGTGGCGTCGAGAAGGAATTTGGAGTTTTGTATTGTATTTGCCAACGGAGTCCATGATGTTGCCTTAATTGCATTGTTCATCTCGTCGGCCACCTCTTTGTTGGGAATATAGCATTCGTAAGTGTCTCTGTCGTATGACAGATAGCCGAGATGAATCAAGACGGTTAGTACATCGTTCTTGCTTCTGATGACTTGCATGTCGTTGAGGAATTCGGTGGTGTTGACATACACGCGTTCTCCCGCCAGCATGCGGATGATATCGTCCTTGAGTCCGTCGAAGTTCATCTGGATATATGTAATGACCGAGTCGGCGGCTCCGGTGGTAGTCCAGTAGCTGCCATACTCTTCATTATATATGGCCTTCATCACAGAATATGGATTGAATATTCGTGAAGCCTTGCCTATGCGATAGCCGTCATACCAACTTTCCATTTTCTGTAAATCCATTTCGTGTTTATGGCAGAGTGACTCCACTTCGTCGTGGGTGAACCCTAATGCTGTTGACATTTTGCCTGGACGAATCATAGAATATTCACAGAAATTGTTCATAGCCGACTCGGTGTTGTACCTCTTAATTGGCAGGATGCCAGTGAGATATGCCCCGGCGAATACTCTGTCGGAATCCTGTGTCTTGAACAGACGTTGGAGCAACATGACATATTCATCAAGTATGGTGGGTGTGACAGTGTCAGGATCACCCTTCATCTTCTGTCGCTCGGGGAACTCGCGGCAGATGGCGTCCCACTCATCGATGATAAAGAAGAATTTTTCTCCTGTGGATTGGGTGATTGAGGAAAGAACATCCATAAGGTCGGAATTGTCCTTGTATTTTACATCGGGAAAAGCCTCTTTTAGTTCATAAATAATCTCTTCCTGTATTGTTCTCACAATATTCTTTCTCATTTCCGGCCGTGCTGTGAATGATGTCACGTCGAGATAGAGCACGTTGTATTTGTTGAGATATGTCTCGAATGTCTTGTCCTTCTCTGCCTTTAATCCGCGAAACAGTTCGCGCGAGTCGCACGACTTGTCGTAATAGGCACACAGCATCTTTGCCGCCATCGACTTACCGAATCGGCGGCAGCGGGTGACGCAGCTGTAACGGCTCTCGGAATTGAGTCTCGCGTTAATCAGCGGTATCAGCGATGTCTTGTCAACATATTCGTGAGACACGATGTCTCTGAACTCAATATTACCTCTATTAATATATGTACCCATGTCTTGTTTGACTGTTGCAGGAGTGATATGCCCACAATTCGGGGACAAAGATAATACAAAAAATCGGTTTGGCAAAGGAAAAGAGAATAAATTATCTTTTCTTAGCGTAAGATAAACATTTCTCTCTTGTTGTTTTATTGGAACACGGAGGCACAGAGAATAATAATAAGTTTTGGGAATTTAATGTGGAGAAAGGACTCTTTCTCTTAGCCATAGCGAGAGGATGGGGTCGCATATCTCTATTCTCTTGGCTGCCACCGTCATAATTAGGTCTTTTTCGGTTAGGGACTTTTTTAATCTTGTAATATTAGCCGCAGTGCCAAGATGGTATTTGCTGAGGACTGCTGATTGGGTAAAACCCGTGTTGACGCCCTCAATTATCGCCCTAAGGAAATTCATTTGATATGACGACAAATCTTCTGTTTGCTGTATAAACAATGGTTCGCATGAATCAAGCAGTTTGTTTACTGCATATCTTAAGTCTTCCTCGGTTGCCGTGTCTTGAGTTTTCAGCCATACAAACCACGCCAACTGCTGAACGTATGAAGAGTATCTGTCGGTGAGTTTGCAAATCTCCTTGGCAATGCTTTCTGGGATATGCTTGCCCGTAGCCTCAAATCTTGCGCATATAAACTTCACCCAATCCTCTTCTGAGATTTTCTGCAGGTAGATTATATCACCAAAGCGGTAGAATGGATAGCTGTGATTCTGGAACATTGTTTCCATAATGTGTTTCTTGCTTCCGTAAAGACAATAGGACACTCGTTTTTGCAATTGCCACACACTTCGGAGCTTCTTTTGGAATGTCAAGGAGTCCTGAAAGTCGCCTATCTGCTGAAACTCGTCGATACACACGACTATCCTATATCCTTTTTCCTCTGCGATTTTCTCAGGCAATGCCAAAACATCTTCTGTCGTAGTGTTTGACGCATTATATTCCAGTGTTACCGAAAAATCATTTAATGGGTCTTGGCCAAAGCTAATCTTAGGTACAAATCGGCTTAAAAAGACCTTGGCATTCTCAATCCACTCCTCCCAGCGGTTAGATGTAGCCCTTACAACTGCTGTGGCAAATGAGTTGATGAAATCATACTCAGAACGGCAACTAAAGGCATCAATGCGTGCAATTCTGACTTCAGAACCTTCTACCAATGAGCATACTTTATCCACCAAAGATGTTTTTCCCATACGGCGTGGGGAAATAAGAATAGTATTCACGCCATATTTAAAATTCATCTTCAATCTTTCTGTTTCGTCTCTACGGTCGGTAAATGTTTCGCCTTCCACTCTAACTCCAAAGACAAATGGAGCTTCATCATTCCTTCTATTTGTCATAATGCCATTTTTTGGCTGCAAAGATACGCTTTTTTATCGAATTAAACAAGGTTGTTTAAAACAAAGTTGTTTAAAATGTATAAATTGATTTGTCGAAATCCGAAATTAAACACAGAGACACGGAGGCACAGAGAATAATATTGCCGTATCTCTCAATGTTCATGAGAGTTGAGAGAGGGCATATAGGGGGCAGATGTCCACGTGGCGGATGGCATTGTCATCGTCGTGGTCGATGTAATCAAATGCCCCGAAGTTCTCCAATGAGCAGCGGACAGCATTGTTGAGGTGCTTCTCGCGCATGAATATCCACAGACTCTTCATGCCGCCCTGTGTGCCAGCCTTTATCTCTATAGGTAATACCTTCATGCTGCGTATCGAGAGATAATCTATCTCGGCAATGCTATTGCCTGTCTTTTCCCAATAAAAGAGTCGTGGCCGCATGACTGGCGATTTATATCTGGATATTTCAAGCCCTGCCACCATCTCGGTAATGCTACCCTTGTTGATAAGGTCCTGAGGGGTGGCGGTCATGATGAGTTTGATGAGGTCGTGGCCTAATTGTCCGTCGAGATGAAGTATCGCAAGCAGGAGACCAGAATCGAGAAAGAGGTATTTTGCGCGTTTTTCGTCGGATTCGGCATCAAGTGGTACTCCGTTGGCAGAGGTGCCCACTACTGGGATAACAAGTCCGGCAAGTGTGAGCAAATTGAGTGCCTCTCGAATCTGAGCACTGCGGTATCCCTCTGAAATACGTGAAAACGTGAGTTTCTGTCCTATCTGATGGCACACGCCGTGAAGGGTGAGTCGGAGTAGTTCGGGATTAACGCGTCTGCCGTATTTGTTGAAGTCATCCTCATAAGTGAGTATGATGTCCTGATGCACTTGTTGGCATTTCAGAAAGTCGGTTGTTTCTCGCCATGTGGCTACGGCCTCGGGCATCCCGCCTACCATCAGGTAGGTGCGAAACAGATTCACCAGTTTGTCGTGAAAGGGTGCATCGAGCGGATGTGTGACTGTTGCTTCACGGCGCATTGCAAGCAGTCCCCCCATATCCATTGCCACAAGGAACTCGTCGAAGGTCATGGGATACATAAAGACACTATGGATTCTGCCTACACCGAATGTAGGGAGACTCTGAAGGGCGAACTCCAACAGTGAGCCTGCTGCTATGACATGAAGCTCGGGATAGTCTTCCTTGAAAAATCTCAATGCCATGATTGCCTCGGGGCATGCCTGTATCTCGTCGAGAAACAAAAGTGTCTGCCCTGGAATAATTGGCACCTGAATATAATTGGATATTTTGCTGGAAATAAGCTTCACGTCGAGGTCGCCCTTGAAAAAGGTGGCTATTGACTTTGCACTTTCAAAGTTTACCTCTGCAAAATACTTGAACTGGGTGCCTAAATGACGTACGGCGGATGATTTGCCCACTTGTCTTGCTCCTCGCAGGAGTAGGGGTTTGTGGGTGGTGCTTTCCTTCCATTCTTCGAGTGTTTTGTCGATACTTCTGCTGATATATTTCATATTGATGCCATATTTTACTGATTATCAGCTGCAAAGATATAAAAAATGTCGAAATCCGACAAATAATTCATGAAAAAAATGTCGAAATCCGACAAATAATTCTTGAAAATACGTCTAAATCCGACAAAAAACTACTGATTATGGTGTCAGTGGTGTCATTAGTGTCAGTGTCAAATGCAATTAAAACACAGAGACACGGAGGCACAGAGAATAATAATAAGTTTTCTGAAGATACAGAGATATTAAGTTTTCTGAAGATACAGAGAGAAATAAAAACTCTGTGTCTCTGTGCCTCTGTGTTTAATTAAATAATCCGTGCCTCTGTGTTTAATAAAAAACAGTATTACTCCAAGAGCCCGCGGTTGCGGAGCAGGGGCTTGGTGTCGGGCTTCTTGCCACGGAAGTTGACATACATGTCCATGGCGTCGTTGATGCCGCCAGGAGTGAGAACATAGGTGCGGAAACGATTGGCTACGTCCTGGTTGAAGATGTCGCCCGTCTCCTTGAATGCCTCAAATCCGTCGGCCTCAAGCACCTCTGCCCACATATAACTATAATATCCGGCAGTGTAGCCGCCACCCATGGTGTGGTTGAAATAGGTGGTGCGATAGCGGGGAGGAATCTGAGAGAGAAGTCCGCGCTTCACGAGTGTCTGACGCTCGAAATCCTCTACGTCGAGGTCGTCGGGCACTGACTTCAATACATGCCAATCCATGTCGAGCAGTGAGGCTGCCACATATTCAACAGTGGCGAAGCCCTGACCGTACTTCTGACTGCGCTCCATCTTCTCAACAAGCGACTGGGGCATTATCTCGCCAGTCTTGTAGTGCTTGGCATACACCTTGAGCACCTCGGGGGCGAAGCACCAATGCTCGTTGATCTGTGAGGGCAGTTCTACGAAGTCGCGAGGCACATTGCTTATGCCCTGATAATGCACGTCCTGGAAGAACTGATGCAGTGCATGACCAAACTCATGGAACATCGTACTTGCCTCGTCGGCAGTGAGTAGGGCAGGTTCGCCAGCAGCTGGTTTGGTGAAGTTGCACACGATGGTGACCACGGGAGTAATCTTCTTTCCCTTCTCGTATGTCTGGTCGCGATAGGTGCCACACCATGCTCCTCCGCGTTTCGAGGCGCGGGGGAAGAAGTCCATGAAGAGAATGGCGATATGCTTGCCCTTGGCGTCCTTCACCTCAAATGCCTGTGCCTCGGGGTGGGGCAGTGGCACGTTCTTTATCGGAGTGAGTGTGATGCCATATAGTTTGTTGGCGCAATAGAAGAGTCCGTCGCGCACATTCTCAAGTTTGAGATAGGGGCGCAGTTCGTTTTCGTCGAAGGCATATTTTGCTCTCTTTGCCCTGTCGGCATAGTAGCGCCAGTCCCATCCCTCGGCGGTGAAGTCGCGTCCGTCCTTTTTCATCTCCTCCTGTATGTCGGCCAGCTCCTCCTTAGCCTTGGCGAGAGCCGGTTTCCACACTTGGTCGAGCAGTTCATACACTGCTTCCGGGGTCTTTGCCATACGGTTGTCGAGAGCCATCGAGGCATAGTCCTCATATCCCATCAGTCGGGCTTTCTCCAAGCGTGCCTTCACGAGTTTCTTCACTACTTCGCGCGAGTCGTTCTTGCCTCCCTGGCAGCCACGCGAGATATATCCCTTGTACATACGCTCGCGCAGTTCGCGGCGGTCGCTATACTGAAGGAACGGCATCACCGAGGGATTGTGGAGTGTGAACACCCAGTTGCCGTCCAGTCCTCGCTCCTTTGCCACCTCGGCAGCCGAGGCGATGAGGTTCTGCGGAAGTCCAGCCAGGTCGTCCTTGTTGTCGATGACGAGTTGGAAGGCATTTGTCTCGGCGAGCATGTTCTGTCCGAAGGTGAGTTGCAGCATCGAGATTTCCTGATTGAGCTTGCGCAGTTGCTCCTGCTTGTCGGCAGAGAGGTTGGCACCGCTGCGTACAAAACTCTTGTAGGTCTCTTCGAGGAGTTTCTTCTGCTCCTTGTCGAGCTTCTCCTCCGACTGGTGGTCATACACATACTTCACTCGCTTGAAGAGGGCGGCATTCATTGTGATGTCGTCGCTGTGCTGCGACAGCAATGGTGAAATCTCGCGGCTCACGGCCTGCATCTCGTCGCTTGTGCATGCACTGTTTTGTCCGTAGAACACCGATGCCACCTTGTTGAGCAATTCACCGCAGCGGTCGAGGGCAGCGATGGTGTTCTCGAATGTTGCCGGTTTCTTGTTGTTGACGATGGCGTCAATCTCCTTTTTGTGTTCCTCCATACCCTTGATGAAAGCAGGTTTGTAGTGTTCCACCTTGATTTGCTCAAACGGCGGTATGCCGTAGGGGGTAGTGTACTTGCCGAGGAAGGGATTTCCCCCCTTGGCCATTGCACTGCCGCATACGATGGCGGCGGCACATGTGGTGATGATTGTTTTTCTCATGTATTATATATAATGTTATTAATGAATTCAGAATCTGTATCCGAAGAACGAGTTGACATACCACGATAGGGTGCGTGTCTTATTGCCTTCGAAGTTGGCGTTGTTCTGAGTGAGAGTGCCGTAGGCGGCAACGAAAAACCTTCCGATGTTGTATGTGGCAGCGAGTCGTAGGTCGATGTTCAGTTTCATATTACTGTTGCGCGACACGGTGCCCTCGGGTGTTATCTTCCACAGCTCGTAGTCCAAATCCTCATCACCATCCAAGAAACTGTCCTTCCAGTTGGAACCGTATCTCTCGGCCTTGATATGATTGACGAATGTGAAGGTGGGCATTGCCATCATGCTGATGAGCCAGTTGCGGTGGGGCACATAGTTGTAGGCATATCCCACGCCCAAGCTTGCCTGCCACTGCTTTATCTTGCCTACGTTGTTCATATAGAAGATGAGGTCGGCATTGGTATTGTCGGCATAATCAATAGATGATTGGAAATAGGTGGCACCAACGATAAACGAGCCAGCCGAGCGCAGTTGGTACATGGACTGGTCGTAGGCTGCCGAATAAGAGAAACGCTTGCCGTTGAACATGTAATATGCGTCGGCAGTGATTGTCTTCACGTTTATCGGCGATTCCAATTCCACCTCTGGATATTCCACCTCATGCCCTTCTTCGGTGTCAAAGCTGAACTTCACGCGAGGATTGTCGGTCTTGAAGTTGTGAAACCTTATGTTGGCTCCATATCGCCCGCCCATGGCTGTAAGGACAAGATAGAAACCCTTGTCGCCGGCAACCTGTTTGGAGAGTCCTACTCCATATCCGCGATACCCCACCCATGCTCCTACAGCCGATGTCACGTCGGTGCGTATGCGTTGTTCGCATAGTACATCGCTTGTGATGCCCCAGGGGGCAAAAGGTGCGGCAGCCACGGAGGCGTTCATCTTCACATCGCTCTGGTTGAGCGCAAGCTTCGTCATCACCTGCCAAGGCAATTTTGGTGCGGCGATATATGTGGTGTCAATCCCGCTCACCGCCATGGTGTCGAGAAAGTTCATCACTTTCCGTGCAAATCCCATTATGCCCTTTTGCTTGGGAGGTGCATGCTGCTCCTGCGCACCGACGGTCAATGTAGCTACAGCAAAGATCGCAGTGATTCCGAATCTTATATATCTTTTATACAGAAACATACGTCTCCTTCTGATTTATTGTTCGGTCATGATATATGAGTCCTTGAAACCGAGGAAGTAGAGCACTCCGTCGAGACCGATGGTGTTGATGGATTGCTTGGCGTTGGCCTGCACACGAGGTTTGGCATGGAAGGCAATTCCGAGTCCTGCTTCGGAAATCATCGGCAGGTCGTTGGCTCCGTCGCCCACGGCGATTGTCTGGGCGAGGTTCACTTTTTCCACCTGGGCAATGAGTTTGAGCAGTTCGGCCTTGCGGTGGCCATCCACAATCTCGCCCACATAGTTGCCGGTGAGTTTGCCGTTGTCGTCAATCTCGAGTTCGTTGGCATACATATAGTCGATGCCATATTTGCGCTGCAGGTATTCGCCGAAGAAGGTGAATCCTCCGCTGAGGATGGCAATCTTATAGCCATAGCGCTTGAGCACAGCCATCAGTCGGTCAACGCCCTCGGTGATGGGCAGTTTCTCGGCGATGTCCTGCATCACGCTCACGTCGAGCCCCTTGAGTAGTGCCACTCTCTCCTTGAAGCTCTCCTTGAAGTCGATCTCGCCTCGCATGGCTCTCTCGGTTATCTCCTTCACTTTGTCGCCCACTCCGGCTTTTATCGCCAGTTCGTCGATACACTCCGTCTGGATAAGCGTGGAGTCCATATCAAAGCAGATGAGTCGGCGCATGCGGCGGAACATGTTGTCGCGCTGCAGTGAGAAGTCAAACTCCATCTCTGATGACAGTTGCATGAGTTGCGAGCGCATGTCGTTGATGTCGGTGGGAGTGCCTCGCAGCGAGAACTCGATGCATGCCCTCACATTGCGCTCTGGATGCTTGATGCTCTGACGACCGGTGAGGCGCACAATAGAGTCGATGTTGAGTCCCTGGTCCTTGATGACAACCGCCGCAGATGCAATCTGTCGTGCGTTGAGGTGGCGCCCGATGATGGTGAGGATGTATCGGTTTTTGCCCTGTTGCTCCACCCAACTCTCGTATTCCTCGTCGTCGATGGGTGAGAAACTGATGTTCACGCCGAGTTCGGTGGCTTTGAATAGTAGTTCCTTCATCACCTGTCCCGACTGCTTTTCGCTGATGCGGAAGAGTATTCCGAGGGAGAGTGTACTGTGGATGTCGGCCTGGCCGATGTCGAGGATATTCGCGTTGTGATGTGCGAGTATGTCCATAAAGGATGCTGTTAGGCCAGGGCGGTCCTTGCCTGTGATGCCTACGAGAATTTGTTCTTCTTTGTCCATCATATTTCTTTTTTCGGGCAAAGGTAGTTAATTTCTTATAGAAATCATCCTATTTCACGATATTTAACTCTAAATGATTACAAAAAAAAATCGGTTGCCTCACGGCGACCGATCTCCAAAAAACAAACTACTTAAAAACTAATCTACTAAAACAAATCAAAAAAATATCTTTATGAATACATACCCTTATCATAGGGTTGAATACAATTTCTTAACTACGTTTTCTTTTTCGCTGCAAAATTACTAAATAATGTGGAAGACTCCAAGCATTTTGATAAGAAAAATATTAAAAAAGTGTAAAAACAACACGAGAATCGCATTTTTTTTATGCAATTCTCGTGATTTTGCTATATTGACTTTACAATCTGACGGTATTTCGTCAATACTTTACATCATTCTGTCAATACCTTACATCATTCCGCCCATTCCTGGTGCGCCACCCATGGGAGCGGGATTCTCCTCAGGCTTGTCAACGATGAGGCACTCAGTGGTGAGGAACATACCAGCGATAGAGGCAGCGTTCTCAAGAGCGACACGAGCCACCTTGGCAGGATCGATCACACCAGCCTTGCGCAGGTCTTCGAATACATCTGTGCGGGCATTATAACCGAAGTCGCCTTCGCCCTCGCGCACCTTCTGTACTACCACGGCACCCTCGCCACCGGCATTTGCAACAATCTGACGCAGAGGCTCCTCGATGGCGCGAACAACGATGTTGATACCAGTCTGCTCGTCGGCGTTAGCTCCCTTCACGTCCTTCAGGGCGTCGAGAGCGCGGATATAAGTTGTACCGCCACCGGCAACAACTCCCTCCTCAACGGCAGCGCGTGTGGCGCAGAGAGCGTCGTCAACACGGTCCTTCTTTTCCTTCATCTCAACCTCACTGTTGGCACCCACGTAGAGCACTGCTACACCGCCTGCCATCTTGGCAAGACGCTCCTGCAGCTTCTCCTTGTCATAGGAGCTTGTGGTGTTGGCAATCTCGTTCTTGATCATTGCCACACGGTCGGCAATCTGCTGCTTGTCGCCGGCACCGTTCACGATAGTGGTGTTGTCCTTGCTTACAGTAACCTTCTCGCATGAGCCAAGCATATCGAGAGTAGCCTGCTCGAGCTTCAAGCCCTTCTCCTCGCTAATCACTACACCACCAGTAAGTGTAGCGATATCCTCGAGCATAGCCTTGCGGCGGTCACCGAAGCCAGGAGCCTTGACTGCGCATATCTTCAATCCGCCACGCAGACGGTTGACAACGAGTGTTGTCAGAGCCTCAGAATCAACATCCTCAGCGATTACAAGCATCGGGCGTCCGCTCTCGGCAGCAGGCTGCAGGATAGGCAGGAAGTCCTTGATGTTGCTGATCTTCTTATCGTAGAGCAGGATGTAGGGGTTGTCCATTGTGCACTCCATCTTGTCGGCATCTGTAACGAAGTATCCGCTCAGATAACCACGGTCGAACTGCATTCCCTCAACAACATTTGTATATGTGTCGCGGCTCTTGCTCTCCTCGATAGTGATCACTCCGTCCTTGCTCACCTTGCGCATAGCGTCGGCAATGAGCTTACCAATTTCGGGGTCGTTGTTGGCAGATACGGTAGCCACCTGCTCAATCTTGTCGTAGTTGTCGCCAACCTGCTCGGCATGAGCCTTGATATAATCAACGACAGCTGCAACAGCCTTGTCGATACCACGCTTGAGGTCCATAGGATTGGCACCTGCGGTGACGTTCTTTAATCCCACGTTCACGATGCTCTGAGTGAGGATAGTGGCGGTGGTTGTTCCGTCGCCGGCGTCGTCACCGGTCTTGCTGGCTACGCTCTTAACGAGCTTTGCACCAGTGTTCTCGAAGTGGTCCTCGAGCTCAACCTCCTTAGCCACTGTCACTCCGTCCTTTGTAATCTGCGGAGCACCAAACTTCTTCTCGATAATCACGTTGCGGCCCTTAGGACCGAGAGTAACCTTGACTGCATTAGCCAACTGGTCAACGCCCTTCTTCAGAAGTTCGCGGGCGTCAGTATCAAATTTTATTTCTTTTGCCATAATACTTTAAATTTTAATTCCTAATTCCTAATTATTCAATCACTGCGAGTACGTCGCTCTGACGCATCATAAGATATTTTGTACCCTCGTATTCGAGTTCAGTTCCGGCATACTTGCCGTAGAGCACGGTGTCGCCTTCCTTGAGGATCATCTCCTCGTCCTTGGTACCGTTACCTGCTGCAACGACCTTGCCGCGCAATGGTTTTTCCTTTGCTGTGTCGGGAATGATGATTCCGCCAACTTTCTCTTCTGCTGGTGCAGGGAGTATAAGAACTCTGTCTGCCAATGGTTTGATGTTCATAATCTTTATATTTTAAATGTTATACTTAATTTTGTTATTTTTTCCGCCTCTGCCAACCAAATTGGTTTCGGCTTCACTTTCGCCTATCGCTAAAAGCGTGCCAAAACACTGAAAGAATGGCAAAAGATGTCAAAAATCTGCCAATTTGTCAGTCGGATATATAAAAATCTGCCGAAACATTTGGCTATATGCGAATAAATGCCTAAATTTGCAGCAAAAAGAACATTACTAATTAATATTACTGGTCATGGAACAATTGAAAAATGAAAAACTTACCGTTGAGATCTCGTCTCACGGAGCAGAACTGCAGAGCATAAGAAATGCAGAGGGTAGAGAATATCTTTGGCAAGGCGATGAGAAATATTGGCCTCGCCGCTCGCCGTTGCTTTTCCCTATAGTGTGCGGATTATGGAAGGATGAATACCGTGTGGATGGTAGGACTTTCAATCTTCCGCGTCATGGATTTGCCCGTGATATGGACTTTGAGGTTGTGGAAAAGTCGGACACAAGTGTCACATATACTCTCGAATCCAATGCCCAGACGAGAGAGGTGTATCCATACGACTTCGAGCTCGATGTGACATATATCCTCAATGACGACAACATCAATGTGATATGGTCGGTGAAGAATACTGGTAAGGAGGAGATGCACTTCCAGATAGGTGGGCATCCTGCCTTTAATCTCCCGGGAGTGGCTGAGGGCGACAAGATGCATGGGTCGATTCTCTTCGACAATGTAGAGCCTCTCACTCGCATTATCGGCAACACAGGTGGATGTATCAAGCCGGAGAGATATGAATTGAAGACCGACCGGCAGGTGTGGAACTTCGACGAGGAGTCGTTTGCCGACGATGCAGTCATTCTCGACAAGTCGCAGGTGGGATTGGCTGTGATACAGGATGCCGAGGGCAAACCTCAGGTGGGACTGGCTTTCGAGGCTCCTTGTGTGGGTATATGGAGTCCTTATGGCAAGAATGCTCCGTTTGTGTGCATTGAACCGTGGTATGGCGTGCACGACTGGGTAGGCTACGAGGGCGAGTTTAAGGACAAGTATCTCATGAATCATCTTCTGCCTGGAGCAATGTTCGTGAGTGATTATGAAATAAAGATTTTCTAATATAATAATTAGGTGAAAAATGAGTATTAAGAAGAATTTGGGATGGATTATCCCTGTGGGTATCCTTGTGGTGATTGTTCTATGGGCAATCGGAGGATATAACGGAATGGTGAAAATGGACGAGCAAGTGCAGAACAGTTGGGCTAACGTCGAGACGCAATATCAGCGTCGTGCCGATCTGATACCCAATCTCGTGAGCACAGTGAAAGGATATGCCAAGCATGAGCAGCAGACATTGGAGGATGTGGTGAAGGCTCGCAGTGAGGCCACCCAGGTGAAGGTGGATGCAGAGAACCTCACTCCCGAGAAGCTCGCCGCCTTCCAGAAGGCACAGAGCGGTGTTAGTTCGGCTCTTGGCCGACTCTTGGCTGTGGCTGAGAATTATCCCGACCTCAAGGCTAATCAGAACTTCCTCGAATTGCAGTCGCAGTTGGAAGGCACAGAAAACCGTATCACTGTTGCCCGCAAGGATTTTAACGACACTGCAAAGTCATACAACCAGGCTATACGCCAGTTCCCGAAGAATATCCTCGCCGGAATGTTCGGTTTTGAGAAGAAGTCATATTTTGAGGCTGAGGCAGGAAGCGAGAAGGCTCCTAAGGTGGAATTTTAATTGATTTTTGTAGTTAATTGAAGAAATTGAAGTCGAATAGTATATACATCACAATCCTGCTGATGGCGCTGACCCTATTTCCCTTAGGGTCATTTGCCAAGGAATACCAAGTGAAGGATGTGCCCAACGTGTTGCTGAAGGATGCGCGACAGAGGGTCAGCGACCCCGAGGGATTGCTCTCGACATTGGCGCGTGACTCGGTCAACCGTATGCTTGCCTCGCTCAAGAGTGAGGATGGGGCAGAGGTGGCTGTGGTGATGTTGCCGTCGATAGGCAATGCCGACCTCTTCGACTTTGCCCATGAACTGTTTCGCTCGTGGGGCATAGGCAACAAGAAGAGCAATCGCGGACTTCTGCTCCTGTATGTGGCAGACATACGCAGGGTGAGGTTTACCGTTGGCGATGGACTTGAAGGCACAATGACAGATGCTGCGTGCAAGCGCATTATCGAGCGAACGATGATTCCGTATTTCAAGAAGGGCGACACTGATGGAGGTGTTGTTGCTGGTATTGCCGAGACGTGCAAACGTATAGAAAAGGCAGGCGAACCCGAGGAACAGGCGTCCGAGGAGGAAGACATCGACATGCTTACCGCACTGCTCGTTGTGGGTGGCATGATTCTTGCTTTCTTTGTCATAGTGGCATTGGTAAACAGGGCTACGCGCAAATGCAAATACTGCGGAAAGGTGGCGTTGAAACTGATAAATACCGACACATATAAGAAGAACGGCAGGAAGTATAAGCGCGAGACTCTTATCTGTGGCAACTGTGGTAAGTTGACTGAGCGTGTGCATGACATCACCGACGATGACAATGGTGCAGCAGCTGCCGGATTCATCGCAGGGGCGATGCTTGGCGGCGGACGACACAGAGGCGGCTTCGGTGGCGGTGGCGGATTCTCCGGCGGCAGCTGGGGAGGCGGCACAACCAGTGGCGGAGGTGCCTCAGGAGGATGGTGAGTGTCTCTGTGTTCAAATAATACATAGTAAGAAGTCTATTAAAAATTATTAATGTATATATTATGAAAGATTTCATGAAACAGGCATTTGCCACTGTAGTGGGAATATTGATATTCACAGTGGCAATGGGAATTATCGGAGTTATTTCGATATTGGGAATGGTGGCTTCCACAGAATCTACCCCAAAGGTGAAGGACAATTCAGTGCTCGTGCTCGACCTCAACGGAGTGATGCAAGAGCGTGCAGAGGATGACTTTTATGGTTTCCTCACTGGTGGCGAGATGAGCAGTCTTGGTCTTGACGAACTCACAGAGGCCATCGACAAGGCTAAGGCCGACGACAATGTCAAGGGTATATATATCGAGGCCAGCATGTTCGCACCCGATGGTCCTGCATCTGTGCAGGCATTGCGCAATAAACTGGTGGAGTTTAAGAAGAGCGGCAAGTGGATTGTGGCTTATGGCGACCAATACACCCAGTCGGCTTATTGGCTCTGCTCGGTGGCCGACAAGGTGATTGTCAATCCCGAGGGTATTGTGGATTGGCATGGACTCTGCACCGAGACAATGTACTTCAAGGACCTCTTGGCTAAGTTTGGCGTGAAGATGCAGATTGCCAAGGTGGGTAAGTTTAAGAGTGCCGTAGAACCATTCTTCGCCGACAAGATGAGCGATGCCAACCGTGAGCAGATAAGTGTTTATCTCAACGGAATATGGGGAAATATCGTTAAGGAAGTTGCTCAGAGCCGCAAACTCGACTCAAAGACTCTCAATGCCTATGCCGACAGCCTTGTGACCTTCGCCTCTGCCGATGAGTTGCTGAAGATGAAACTTGTTGACCAAGTGGCATATTATGACGAGGTGAGAGCAGAAATCAAGAAGCGCCTCGGCCTCGACGAGGACGACAATATCAGTCAGGTGAGCGTGACGCAGATGTGCGCCCAACCCAACAAGAACAAGGCCGACGACCGTATCGCCGTTTACTATGCCTATGGCGACATCGTCTCTGATGCTCAGGGCGAAATGACCAATGGAGCTTCTATCTGTTCGGCAAATGTGGTGCCCGACCTTGAGGCTCTCATGAACGACGACGATGTGAAGGCTGTAGTGCTGAGGGTCAACTCGCCTGGTGGTAGCGCTTATGCCTCTGAGCAGATCTGGCGCGCAGTGACACGACTCAAGGCCAAGAAACCTGTAGTCGTATCCATGGGTACATACGCCGCTTCGGGTGGTTATTACATCAGTTGCGCAGCAAATTATATCTATGCCGAACCAACAACCCTCACGGGTAGTATCGGTATCTTTGGTATGTTCCCCGACGTGAGTGGATTGCTCACCGACAAGCTCGGATTGAAGTTCGACCAGGTTAAGACAAATAAATACAGCAACTTCGGTACAACATCACGCCCGTTCAACGAGGAAGAGATGCAGTATCTCACCAATATGATAGATCGTGGATACAAGACATTCACCAAGCGTGTGAGCGACGGACGAAAGATTCCTGTAGAGCGTGTGTATGAGATAGCTGAGGGTAGGGTATGGCTCGGTCAGGATGCCTTGAAGATAAAACTGGTGGATGGCATCGGCGGTATCGAACAAGCTGTGGCTAAGGCTGCCGAACTGGCCAAGGTGAAGGAATATCGCACAAAGGCATATCCCGCCAAGGCTGATATGTTTGAGAGCTTGCTCAACCGTGCATCTTCGGAGGGTGGCAACTACCTCGACGGCAAGTTACGCTCTACATTGGGCGAGTACTATGCTCCGTTCATGTTCCTCAAGCAACTCGACCGACAGGATGCTATCCAGGCAAGAATGCCGATTAATGTGGTTATAAAATAATATAAGGTATAAGATAAAAAGTGCGAGTAGAAGGCGACTTTATCAAGATAAACGAATGGCTACTTCCGCTGAGCTGGCTCTACGGTCTTGGCGTGAAGATACGTAATATGCTCTTTGAGATAGGCATACTGCGCAGTGAGAGTTTTGACGTACCGGTAATCTCGGTGGGTAACATCACCGTGGGCGGTACGGGCAAGACTCCCCATGTGGAATATCTGATAGAACTTCTGAAGGACAAGGCAAGGGTGGCAGTGCTCAGCCGTGGATATAAGCGACGCACAAGAGGGTTTGTTATTGCCGACGATAAGGCAACGGCACGCACTGTGGGCGACGAACCGCTGCAGATGAAACGCAAATATGGCGACGACATCACAGTGGCGGTGGATAGAAAGAGATGCCACGGCATTCGACAACTGACATCCAACGATAACGAAATTGACGTGATACTGCTCGACGATGCTTTCCAACATCGATATGTCAAACCGGGGGTGAACATCCTGCTCGTTGATTATCACCGACTGATAATCTACGACAAACTGTTGCCGGCAGGACGACTGCGCGAACCGCTCAGCGGTAAGGACAGGGCAGACATCGTGATAGTGACCAAGTGTCCTCACGACCTCAAACCGATGGAGTATAGGGTAATCACCAAGGCTATGAACCTCTTCCCCTTCCAACGACTGTATTTCACATGTCTGGATTACAGGAACATCACTCCTGTATTCGGCGGTAAGGAAAAAACGCTCGACAGTATTAATAAGGATTGCCACATACTGCTGCTGACGGGTATAGCGTCGCCAAGGCAGATGATAGAAGACCTCTCGCCACGGTGCCCTAATATCACTCCGCTGACATTTGGCGACCATCATGCTTTCACACCATCTGATGTGACGCTTATCAACAATCAATATGCGGCACTGCCAAAGCCGAAGATGATAATTACTACGGAGAAGGATGCCACGCGACTCATTGGTCTTGAAGGACTTAGTGAGGAGGTGAGAAGTGCGATGTATGCCTTGCCAGTGAAGATTCGCTTCATGCTCGAACAAGAAGAATCGTTTAACGAAAAAATTATAGGATATGTACGAAAAAATTCAAGAAACAGCATCCTGGCTAAAGCAAAGGATGACTACAAGTCCAGAAACAGCAATAATCTTAGGGACAGGTCTCGGACAATTAGCTTCAGAAATAACTGATACATACGAGTTCCCATACACTGATATTCCTAATTTCCCAGTTTCGACAGTTGAGGGCCATGCCGGCAAAATCATCTTCGGAAAATTGGGCGGCAAGGATATCATGGCTATGCAGGGACGCTTCCACTACTATGAGGGCTACTCGATGAAGGAGGTGACATTCCCCGTCCGTGTGATGTATGAACTGGGTATCAAGACTCTTTTCGTGAGCAATGCCTCGGGCGGTATGAACCCCGAGTTCAAGATTGGCGACCTGATGATTATCACCGACCATATCAACTTCTTCCCCGAGCATCCGCTGCGCGGCAAGAACTTCCCCACAGGACCCCGTTTCCCCGACATGCACGAGACCTACGACCTCAGTCTTATCGCCGAGGCCGACAGTATCGCCAAGGAGAAGGGCATAAGGGTGGTGCACGGAGTGTATATCGGTGTGCAGGGTCCGACATTTGAGACTCCCGCCGAGTATAAGATGTATCACCGTCTGGGTGCCGATGCCGTGGGTATGAGTACTGTGCCCGAGGTAATCGTGGCTCATCATTGCGGAATACGCACATTCGGTATCAGTATCATCACCGACCTCGGCCTTGAAGACACTCCCGTTGAGGTGAGTCATGAGGAGGTGCAGGTGGCTGCAAATAATGCGCAACCGCTGATGACTGAGATTATGCGCGAGATGATACGTAGGAGTTAATCCTTTATATATATAATAGGTAATATATATAAATAGGTAATGGATATATCTAAATTAGGAGAATTCGGACTTATTGACCGACTGACAAAGGACTTCACTCCTAAGAACGCATCCACGGTATATGGGGTGGGCGACGACTGTGCAGTGCTCGACTATAGTGGCAAGCAGACACTCGTTACCACCGATATGCTGATGGAGGGAGTGCACTTCGACCTCACCTACATCGACATGGAGCACTTGGGATATAAGTCGGCAATGGTTAACATCAGCGATATCTTCGCCATGAACGGCACACCACGCCAGATGACGGTGTCGCTCGCCATCAGTAAGAGATTCTCTGTAGAGGACATCGAGACATTCTATAGAGGACTCCGACTGGCATGCGACAAATGGAACGTGGATATCGTGGGTGGAGACACCACATCGTCATATACAGGTCTTGCCATCAGTATCACTTGTATCGGTGAGGCTGACAAGGATGACATCGTATATCGCAACGGAGCAAAGGAAACCGACCTCGTGTGCGTGTCGGGCGACCTCGGTGCGGCATACATGGGACTCCAACTCCTCGAACGCGAGAAGACGGTGTATTACCAGCAAGTGCAGGAGGCAAAGAAGAAGGGCGACAAACGAGCTCTTGAGGAACTGAGCCATTTCCAACCCGATTTCGCAGGAAAGGAATATCTGCTTCAGCGACAGTTGCAGGCAGAGGCACGTGGAGACATCATCGAGAAACTGCGGGCAGTGGGAGTGAAACCCACGGCAATGATGGACATCAGCGACGGCCTCAGTAGCGAACTCTTGCATATCTGCAACCAAAGTCATGTGGGATGCCGTATCTTCGAGAAGAATATCCCCATCGACTATCAGACGGCGGTGATGGCAGAGGAACTCAATCTTAATGTCACCACTTGTGCCCTCAACGGCGGTGAGGACTACGAATTGCTCTTTACTGTGCCTATCGGCGATCATGAGCGTGTGAAGGACATCGAGGGAGTGCATCTCATCGGACATATCACTAAGGAATCCCTGGGAAAAGTGCTCGTCACAAGAGACGACAACGAATTTGAACTCGTGGCACAGGGATGGAATCCGCTGGCTTGACCACTGTTTTTATCCACAGATTACACAGATTAACACAGATTTTTTGATTATCACAGATTATAATCAGAGCCAAAGGCTCTTAATCAGTGCCAATCAGTGTAATCTGTGGACAATATATTATCTGTGGACAATTAAGGATAAGTGAATGTTATAGTGTAAAATACTGTAAATTCTTGGAGCAAATAAGAGTGTAAAACTAAATAGATGTTAAATTATAAACATTTTCAGTCGAAAGATTTGGTAGATTGAAAAATAGTTAGTACCTTTGCACCCGCAAATGAGAAACAACGGTGCCATAGCTCAGTTGGTAGAGCAAAGGACTGAAAATCCTTGTGTCCCCGGTTCGATTCCTGGTGGCACCACTCATACAAGAAAGCTGCTCAATTAAAGAGCGGCTTTTTTTGTATTTATACGCAAAAATACAATAAAATCCCGAATATTTTTGG
>JALFCW010000125.1 GCA_022771625.1 Prevotella sp. | reverse complement strand
AGTAGAAATATGACAAGAAATGCACTATTTTTTGCATTTTCTTATAAAATTGTTTGGCTATTAAATTTATTTAGTATAAATTTGCACCGATTTTTATAAAGTTAGTTTAAAAAAGAGAGAGATTTTATGGAAAAAAGAATCAAAATGCTTTTTGCCTGCCTTTTCCTCTTTGTGGGAATGGCAATGGCACAAACGAAAGTCTCCGGTACGGTTCTGTCCTATGAGGACAATGAACCTGTTGTAGGAGCTGCCGTAAGAGTTGTAGGCACCAACACTGGTGCTATTACAGACGTTAACGGTAAATTTACAATCACTTGCCCTCAGGGCAAGAACACGCTTAGTATTTCATACGTAGGTATGGAGTCAATTGAAGTAAGCGCACGTGCTAACATGCGTATTTTGCTTAAGAACGACGCACAGAATCTTGACGAGATTGTAGTTGTGGCTTATGGTACTGCAAAGAAGCAGTCTATCACGGGTGCAGTGTCTTCAATTGATGCAAAAGAGATCGACAAGCGTATTGCGACCTCAGTAACTGGAGCTCTTGAGGGTGCTGCGCCAGGTGTGCAGGTAAATAACACTTACGGAGAACCTGGAGCTGAGCCAACCATCAGAATCCGTGGTATTGGTTCAATCAATGGTTCGAACACTCCTTTGTATGTTGTTGACGGAGTTATCTACAGTGGTAACATTTCCGACCTTAACTCTAATGACATACAGAGCATCTCAGTGCTGAAAGACGCAGCCAGCTCAGCCCTATATGGTAACCGTGCCGCTGCCGGTGTGGTTATCATCACAACAAAGGCAGGACGCTCAACTTCAAATTCATCCATTAGTCTTAAGGTCAACCATGGTTTCTATGGTCGTGGACTTAAGGAGTATGACCGTCTGGGAGTGAAAGACTGGATGGAGACATCATGGGACGCAATGAAGCATTATGCGATGACTGGCTCTTTGGGACTTGGCGAGGCTGAGGCTGCACAGTACGCTACAGAGCACCTCGCTACAGATGTCATCCAAAACAACATCTTTAATGCCGACCCGACACAGTTGTTTGATGCCAACGGAAATCTGACCGCAAGTGTAAAGCCTGGATATACCGACCTTGACTGGGAGGACAATGTTGAACGCACAGGTAATCGTCAAGAATATAATCTCGACGGAAATTACACAAGCGATAAAGTAAGTGTATATTCGTCTATAGGTTATCTCAAGGAGAACGGTTATATTGTGGGTAGCGACTTTGAGCGTTACACTGGTCGTGTCAACACGACATTCACCCCCAATAAGTGGATTACTTCAGGACTTAATGTAAACGCTTCAATATCAAAGCGTCATTTTAATGACAATGCAAATGGATCGTATTATGCGAATCCATTCTACGTTGCACGTTATATGGCACCTGTCTATCCATATTATATGCACAATGATGATGGCAGCATTCTGTATGATGAATTCAATCAGCCGGTGTATGACACGACTTCCCCATATCTCGACAATCGTAATATTACTTACGAAATAAGGAAGGACAAGGATGAGTCAAGAAGAAATGTTATCGACGCTACAGCATTTGCCACAATTAACCTGCCTTACGATTTCTCTTTGACAGTTAAGGGTAATATGTCGCGAAGAACCAACAATCGCACTAGCTACAACAATCCCGAAATAGGAGATGGAGCTACAAACAATGGCCGTTTGTCTGCATACAATTATGAATACAACAACTATACAATGCAGGAGTTGCTCAACTGGGGGCATGACTACGGATTGCACCATGTTGACGTGTTGCTTGGACATGAGAATTTCCATTACGAGAGCAAGGTGAACTATGGCATGAACACCAATATGGCAGTTGACGACCTTTTCGTAATGTCAAACTTCCTGACCAATTCATATTTCGCAGGTTATGACAACGAATATGCCACAGAGTCATATCTGAGCCGTGTTCGCTATAACTTCGACCAGAAGTATTTCTTCGATGCATCTTGGCGTCGTGATGGTTCTTCACGTTTCCACAAGGACAACAGGTGGGGTAATTTCTTCTCATTGGGTGCAAGTTGGAACGCTAAGAAGGAAAACTTCCTTAAGGATGTAAAATGGATTGACCAGTCACGTCTTCGCGTGTCTTATGGTGAGGTCGGCAACGATGCAGGTGTAAGCTATTACGCTTATCAAGCACTCTATTATATTGACAAAAATGGTGGCGACCCTGCGTTGATGAAACAGAGTCTTGCTGCTAATGATATCAAGTGGGAAACCACTCAGACATTCGACATTGCATTAGAAGGACGTCTCTTCGATCGTCTGAACTATTCTATCGGTTATTTTGACAAACGTTCAAAAGACCTGCTCTTTGCTGTACGTCTGCCACTCTCTGCTGGTTCTTATCCTTACAACGGGGATGATTACAATATGACAATTTACAAGAATATCGGTACAATAAGCAACCGCGGTTGGGAAATTGCATTTGATTATGACATCTTCAAGGGCAAGAAATTCAGTTGGAATGTCGGAATTGACGCTACATTCCTGAGCAACAAGATTATCAAGCTTCCTGATGGCAACAATATTCTCTCCGGTCTGCACAATTATACCGAAGGACGTTCGTTGTATGATTTCTACACATACCACTTCGTCGGAGTAGATCAGATGACAGGTAATTCACTTTACACTCTTGACCCCGAAATGGAAGAGACAGCCGCAGCTGCAGGAGAACTTGTGGAAATCAATGGAGTGAAATATACCAACGACACGGCCTATGGTTTGCGTGACTTCCACGACACTGCACTACCTACTGTTTATGGGTCATTCCATACAAATCTGTCATGGAACGGATTGTCGGCAAGTTTCCTCTTTACATATAGCTTGGGTGGAAAGACTTATGATGGTTCTTATCAGTCGCTTATGTCAACCAATGCCATGTCAAGTGGCTCGGCTATACATAAAGATGCTCTCAAGGCATGGAACGGTGTACCAGAAGGTATGACCGAGACCTCGGCAAACCGTATTGACCCTAATGGTATTCCAGCAATGAACTACGACCGCAGCAGCAAGAACAATGCCACATCCGACCGTTGGCTCACTAATGCTTCATACCTCGTATGTAAGAATATCAGCCTTTCTTATTCACTTCCGAAGTCAATATTGAACGCATGGAATGTGGGAATCAATGGCATCACACTTAATGCAGGTGTTGAGAACCTCTTTACTATCACAGCAAGAAAGGGTATGAATCCTCAGTATAGCTTCCTCGGAGGCTCGGATGACACTTATGTTACTTCAAGAGTGTTTAACTTTGGCATGACCCTCAATTTCTAAATTCTAATTCAAAGTGAGTATAATTATGAAGAATAAAAAAATATTGTTTATTGGATTGGTGGCAACCACAATTGCCTCCCTATCTTCTTGCAGCAGCGACTATCTGGAGACTTCTCCGACAGAATCAATATCCACTGGTCAAGCTGTTGGCACAACGACCAATGCCTATAAGGCTCTCAATGGTATTGCAAAGACAATGTCAACACAGCAGTATGCATGGTCACAGGGTTGCGCCGGTGAGGATCGTATAATATCTATTTATGAAAACTATCCCAGTCAGGATTATCTTTACAACTATTATGCGGCTGGTTGGGGTCCAATAATGAACATTCAGTATAATACACGTAACAACACGTCTTATACTGCTTATCCATGGTATTACTACTATACAATTATTGGACAGGCAAACTCAATTATTGCCAACATAGACAATGCAACAGGTCCTGAAAACGAAAAGGCTTTTGATAAGGCATCTGCCTTGACTTTCAGAGCTTATGCATATGAAAAGCTCTTGCATTACTACTGTCCAAGGTGGAAAGAGTCGAACAATGGTGCTACAGAAGCTTTCCCCTTGCGTCTTGACGAATCAACTGGCGACTTGGCTCCTTCGAAGATGTCTGAGGTTTATCAGCAGATTTACAAGGACTGCGAAGATGCTATCGCTTTGTTCAATTCCAGTGACTTTGACCGCAGTAGTAAGGAAATATGGATAGCTAACGTTAACGTGGCTCATGCCGTATATGCACGTGCAGCATTGACACGCGAGGACTACCAGACTGCATTGACCCAAGCCAAGTTGGCTCGTGAGGGGTATCCTCTCATGAGTAATGCGGAGTTGCATTCTGGTTTTTGTAAACCAACATCTGAATGGATTTTCGGTAGTTATGGTGATGCTACAGAGAACCTTTGGTATTGGAGCTATGGTACGCAATATTCCTGCAACGGCTATTATGCCAACAACACAGCCTGTGGTGCTGGTGCTCTCAATAAGGAACTCTACGACCAAATTCCCGACAATGATGCCCGTAAGGCAATGTTTTTGACCGATGACAAATTCCCTGAATTCGATATCCACGACCCAGAAAATGTCGATCAGTCATACGCTTTTGTTCAGGGTGACGATATGTGGGACGCTGTTTATTCATATATTGCAAACTTCTATGCCAACTCTGGAGCGAGCAGTATGGACGCACCTTATCAGGCTGGTTATTTTTATCTTGGCGGACAGTTGAAGTTCTATGTCTTCGACACTCCCGGAGTAGGTTATCTGCCGTTTATACGTTCATCCGAAATGGTACTCATTGAGGCTGAAGCCAATTACTTCCTCGGTAATGCCAATGATGCCCAGGCTGCCCTTGTTGAGCTGAACAAGACATCTGGCAGAAATCCGGATTATTCTTGCGATAAGACTGGAGATGAACTTTGGACTGAGATTATGAACTATCGCACACTTGAACTATGGGGTGAGGGATTCGGTTATAGTGATTTCAAGCGCTGGGGACGCAAAATTGAACGCAAGACACTGGCGCAGGGCGGAAATGCCCATGCAGCAATCGCGATCACTATCGAACCTTCTGCAAGTGCAAGTTGGGTGTGGACCGTACCTCAGTATGAGTCAGATTATAATGGCGCTTATTCCACTGGTGATAAGGAAATGAACAACTAAGCGCAATTCTTGTTCAATATAAAAAATTAGGTGCAGCCCCGATTGCCGAGGCTGCACCTTTTTTTATTATATATAGGCAATTAAGAGGAAAAAGATATTATTAGGCGGTAAATAGTTACGAAACGTAAGTTTTTTGATGTAAATCAATGATATATGTCAATTAATTGATATTTGCTGAAATAATTTGTTGGCGAATAGTTCGTGTTTAAGATATTTTTAATAATTTTGCAGCGATTTTTGGTAATATTATAAAATTAGAGAGAGAAAACTTATGGAAAAAAGAATCAAATTGCTTTTGGCTTGCCTTTTCCTCGTAGTGGGGGGGGCAATAGCACAAACAAGAGTCTCCGGTAAGGTCGTCTCTTCAGATGATGGAGAGCCAGTTGTCGGAGCAACAGTAAAGATTGACGGCACAAACCTCGGAACCGTCACCGATGCTAACGGAGAATTCAGGATTACATTGCCACAAGGTAAGAAAAACTTGAAGTTTTCATATGTTGGTATGACAACTAAAGTACTTGCCGCAAAGGAGAAAATGACAGTAGAACTTGTTTCTGATGGTCAGATGCTCGATGATGTAGTTGTTACTGCACTCGGTATCAAGCGCGACCGCAAGGCTCTTGGTTATGCTGCGCAAGACCTCAAGTCGGACGACCTGAATAAGAGTGGTACGACTTCTTTGGCAAGTGCCATACAGGGAAAGTTGACTGGTGTTGACATCCGTCAGTCTTCTGGTCAGCCCGGTGCATCTGCACAGATTGTTATCCGTGGTGCACGTTCATTCGACGGTAACAACCAGCCACTTTATGTAGTTGACGGTATGCCTATTACCACTACAGCCGACTTCGATACCGGTTCTTCTGTTACAGGCGCCAACTATGCCGACCGTAGTATTGATATCAATCCAGAGGATATTGAGAGCATCAACGTGCTTAAGGGTCAGGCTGCTTCTGCTCTTTATGGTATCCGTGCCTCTAATGGTGTGATTATCATTACCACAAAGCGTGGAGCAAAGAATGGTCTTAATCGTCCTCAGGTTACGATAAGCACCAACCTTAGCGCTGAGCGTGTTTCGCGTAAGTTCAAGCATCAGACTGAATATGCTCAGGGTAATAGCGTAGATGCTTATAGTCCAACATCTTCTATGTCATGGGGACCGAAGATAAGCAATCTTGCAAATGACCCCACATATGGTGGCAATACCGACAATAAATACACTCAGCAGTATGGCAAGCATGAGGGTATGTACTATAATCCCAAGTATGCCTCTGCAGGACTCGACGGATGGACAACTCCACAGACATTTGATAACGTGGGTGATTTCCTCGGTACTGGATTTACAGAGAATACAAACTTTAATATTTCACAGGCAGTTGGAGATGTCAACTACTCTTTCGGTATCAACAACTCCCACCAGAATGGTATCATCCCTTCAACTGGTATGAACCGTTGGGGAGCAAGAGGTCTTGTTGACTGGACTATCAACAAGCAGTGGAAGACGGGATTCTCAGCCAACTACTCTTCTACAAAGATTACTTCGGCTCCTGGTGCCAACTCTGGTATTATGAACGTGATTTACTCTTGTCCGGCAGAGTATAACCTCAAGGGCACTCCGTATAGTGTTCCTGGAGATCCTTCACAGCAAGTGCTTTTCCGTTCAACATCATTCAACAACCCCTACTGGTGGGCTGACAACGATGAATATCGTCAGCATACCAACCGTGTGTTTGGTAACGGATATATTGAGTTTACTCCAAATCTCGGTCTTGGAGAGAATTACTCTCTGAAGATTCGCGAGCAGGCAGGACTTGACGTATGGACATCCGACTATGCCGACATAGCCGAAGTTGGCTCTGCTGCCAATACCAAGGGCGAAATCAACAACTACGGTTCACAGCACAATATGTTCAACAACCTCTTCACTGTAAACTTCGATGCCAAGTTTGGTGCTGACAAGGAGTGGGGACTGAATGTTGTGCTCGGTAATGAGTTTAACGATGAGAATATCCGCGTGTGGTCATACTATGGAAGCAACTTCAACTATTATGGTTTCCCGACTATGTCAAACGCCACCAACTACTCTTCATCCGAATACACACGCAGAGAGCGTACCGTGGGATTCTTCGGAAGCATATCTGCTTCTTGGAACGACCAGTTGTATCTCACTGTAACCGGACGTAATGACTATGTGTCAACCATGCCCCGTAACAGCCGTAGCTTCTTCTATCCTTCGGTATCTTTGGGATGGGAGTTCACAAAGCTTGCAGCCCTCAAGGACAATAAGGTGCTTAACTACGGAAAACTGCGTGCTTCATTTGCTCAGGTAGGTCAGGCCGGTACATATTACAATAATTTCTATTATACCACTCCTTATGGTAGCGGTATGTATGCTTACACACCGGTGTCATATCCTCTGCCAAGTGGAATTTCCTCGTTCGTACCTTATTATCAGATATATGATCAGGGACTTAAGCCACAGAACACCACTAACTGGGAGGTTGGTACTGACTTGCATTTCTTCGGTAGCCGTGTAAAGTTGGAATACACCTTCAGCTATCAGAGTGTGAAGGATCAGATTTTCTCGGTTCCTGTTGACGGAACGACTGGTTATCAGTATATGATGACCAATGCAGGAAAGATGCGTACCTACTCACATGAGATTGCCCTCAATGCAGCAATTCTGCAGGCTAAGGACTATGACTTGAACCTCGGTGTTAACTTCACCAAGATTAACAACAAGGTTGTTGAGCTTGCTCCTGGTGTTGAGTCAATTATGCTTGGTGGATTCGTAGAGCCACAGATTCGTGCCCAGGCCGGATGTACATATCCTAACATCTATGGTAACGGATTCAAGCGCGACGAGAACGGCAACCTCCTTCTGCTCAATGGTCTGCCACAGGCAACAACCGACAGCAAGGACCTTGGCAACTGCTCACCTGACTTCGTGATGGGCTTCAACCTCGGCGGTCGTTACAAGCGTCTCTCAGTTGAAACCACTTGGAGCTGGAACAAGGGCGGAAAGATGTATCACGGTACAAACCTCACAATGAACTATTTCGGTGCTACCAAGGAGTCACTGCCCTACCATGAAGGAACAATGGTGGCTGAGGGTATTGACGAGGCTACAGGACAGAAGAATACAGTAGAGGTGAGCAAGCAAGATTACTGGATGTCATACTATGACGTGACAGAGGCTGGCGTATATGACATGAGCTATCTGAAATTGCGCGACGTGACACTCAAGTATCAGTTGCCTAAGATTGGTATCTTCGACATTACCGTATTCGGTTTTGCCCGCAACATCCTCATTTGGTCGAAGTTGCCAAACTTCGATCCTGAGTCATCACAGGGTAACAACAATATGACCGGTTACTTTGAACGTTTCTCAGTGCCCAGCACATCAAGCTTCGGTGGCGGTCTAACTATTAAGTTCTAATATTAAAGACAATAAAATTTCTTGAAATATGAAAAAATACATATATACAGTGTTGTCGGCAGCAGTACTCGGATTCAGTGCTTGCTCGGAAGACACAATGGACACAATCAACAAGGATAATGCGCATCCCTCACCGGAAATAGTGAGCGCAAAGTTCCAGTTGACTGATGCAATAATGAGTACAGGCTTCACAACTGTTTCGGGAGCCTATGCGTGGTATGTATCATCATTAACCGAGCAGGAGTTCGGTTCTGGTAACAACCAGTTAATGAAGGCAGAGTTGCGCAACTCTCAGGAGTGGGCTGCATCCACAACATTCAATAATGAATGGAATGGCACATACGGTAATCTTATGAATATCCGTCAAATAATCTCAAAGACTACTGACGGTGTGTCTAAGGGTGAGAAAGATATCCAGGGTATTGCCCAGGTGCTTGAGGTAATCAATTTCGGTATTCTTACCGACATGCACGGAGACATTCCTTATTGCGAGGCTGTTAAAGGACAGGAAGTGCTACAGCCAAAAATTGACTCTCAGAAAGACGTTTATGCAGGACTGATGACAACTATTGATGCTGCTATTGCCAACCTTACCGAAGCTGCAGCATCCAATATGAATAATGCGGGAGAGCAAGATATTGTGTTCAAGGGTGATGCATCGAAGTGGCTTGCTACTGCCTATGCTGTAAAGGCACGCTATCTCTTGCACCAGTCGGCTGTTGACGCCTCTGCAGTGGCAAAGGCCAAGGAGGCTGCCGAGAAAGCTGTGGAACTGGGATTCAACGGATGTGAAATCACTGAGTTTAACGGCGTGACATGCGACAACCCATGGAGTGCATACGTATGGAGTCGTTATTACACAGGTAGCTCGGCTACAGTGGCCAAACTGATGGAACCAACAGGCGACCCACGCCTTTTCCTTTATGGAGTGGGTGCTGTATTCGAACCAGGTGATGCCGAGGGCGCAAAGATCTCTGCTTGCGAAGATTACCCTGCATGGTATAATCTTGGTTCACAGCCCATCCATCTCTTCAGCGTGTCTGAACTCTATTTCATCTTGGCAGAATGTCAGCTGCGCAGTGGTGAGGATGCTACAGATGCATTCAAGACAGCTGTTGCTGCATCTGTTGATGAGATATACTCGTGGTTTGACGAGGATGGCGGCGGTGAGGCTTTTGCAGAGTCACTTGGCACTCCCGACCTTAAGGCTGTATTTGAGCAGAAGTATCTCGCACAATGTGTTGACGAGCAGGTAGAGACCTACAACGACATCCGCCGTGTTGAGGCTATGGGCGAGAAGTATATTAATCTCACCAACCCCAACAATGTTCAGAGCGGTATCAACCGTTGGCCGTACTGCTTGCCTTATGGCAATAGCTCTGTCATCAGCAATCCTTATGTTAAGGAGGCATACGGCGACGGAACATATATTTACACCAAGAAGACATGGATTAATGGTGGTAAATAATTTTAATGATTATCATTAACAATAATAGGTGCAGCCCCGATTGTCGAGGCTGCACCTTTTTTATATATTAATACAACATCCCAAACAACCATAGCGGAATTCTTGCTCCACGTCCTATTTCTGTATCGTCAACAGCAAGATAACTATCGGGAATGTCTTTGATTTGGGTAAAACCTTTACCCTTGCCGCCTATTTCAAATAGATATTTGCCATCAACCATAAAATCACCAGTCTTGGGGTAGCACAGTTCATGAGACTGTGATAGTTGGTTCATGAAAAACGTTTCCCGCACATTTCCAATGTCGGCATGTGGAGTAAGAGCAAACATAAGTGTGGGATTGTTGATATATATCTTGTCAGGACGTGACAGCTGATTGATACTCTTCGTCTTGCCACCCAACAACAACAGAAGCCCCCCACGCTCTAATGCCCATAGCATCTTCAAGCCATGGTTGCGGTCGGTTTCCAATTCATGATACAGCTGCGACATATTGGGAAGTTGTGGCACACAGCCCGCCAAAACCATGAGCATTTTCTTTGTCTTGCGTATTGTAGAGACTGTCACCTCGTCTATTTGTGGATAGTCATTCTCAATTACTTGGTTGACTGTAGCCAATAGGCGATTGGCAAGCCCATGTCTTACAGACTTGTAGAATGGGTAGTAGCCTTCTCGCAGATATTTGTTGAAATAAGCGAGCACATTAATTTTTGAATTGATGTCAATGGCGATTTCTATATGATGAGCCAACAAGTCTTCAAGTGTATATTTTTCATACTTGACCACACCCTCAAATTCCAAATACTCCCTAAACGACATACCTCTCAACTCATACATTGCTTGTCTGCGCGAAAGGTCACCCTCGTGGGCATCTATTTCGAGCATTGACGAACCAGTGTAAACGATATACATTGCGGGATAATTGTCCGACAAGTTCTTGAGCATAGTCTGCCATTGTGGTTCATAATGTATTTCATCAATGAAGATGTGAGTTCCTCCATGAGTGTAATGATAATCCACAAGGTCGTATATGCTATTGTCGGCAAACCATATATTATCAAGTGATACATACAACACTTTATCAAGTTCATTTCCGTGGAAGCTTTTCTTGATATGTTGCAATAAAAGTGTAGTCTTACCAGAACCGCGGGGACCTTTTATCCCAATGAGTTTATCTTCCCAGTCTATCTCATAATAGAGATACCTGTGAAAATCTGTGGGAGTTGCAAGCAATCTTCTGTTGAACACTCTCAATAATTCTTCAATCCTTTCTTCTTTCATATTTCACTTGATGTTATATTGTTACATGGGCAAAGTTACTGATAATGTTTGAAAACACCAAATATTATCCCAATTTAGTGTTTGGAAACACTAAATTTTGTGATATTTTAATGTTTGAAAACACTAAAAGGCGTAATATGAGACCGAAAATTATCCTTCAGGCTAATTCAATAATCTATCCTAAATAACATTTTTCGATCAATAAAAATTTATAAGGTGCAGCCCCGATTGTCGAGGCTGCACCTTAATTATTACAAATTTCTTAGCCAAATTGCGAAGAATCGGTCGTAAATAATAAACTTTCCATTGTATTTATATACAAACTCCCTTTCAATCAATGCCTTTAAGGCAAGGCTTACACTGCTTGAGGCAGGCAAACTATGGCGATGGATGAAATCTTGCGATAGTACCGACTCCACTGCCTTGTCTCTTGCTATAGCAAGCAGCAATTGCGACTGATTATATGTGAGCGACTCGTAATAATTCAGAAATGCCACCTCTTGCTCCATTACTGATGTCATTATAGTATCATTTACAAGCCGAATATCAATCTCCCCACCAATATCATATAAACGATTTAGTATATGCTGAACATACCATGTCTGACCATCAACTATGTCATAAACATATCCAAATACATCCTCGCTTAACTTCATACATTTCTTCTCCATCAGGTTATTGGCAAATTCACAATACACCTTTTTGTCAATAGGTGAAAGAGAAAGCATCTGAGAACTTTGATAGAAAGGACGTTTGGCAGAAGTAAACATCTCTGCCATAATATGTTGCTTGCTTCCTGCAAATACAAAAACCACATTGGGAATGAATTGTATATGTGAACGAAGCAATGCCTCAACATTCTTTTCAGGATATTCTGATATTTGTTGGAATTCATCTATTGCCACATATATTCTCTTATCGGAATCTTTGAGATAATCAAGTACATGCTTTAGCGACTCCTCTTTTTGATCGTTAGAAACTGTTATTGAAAAGGTCTTGGCGAATAGTTCAACAAACTGCTGAAGGTTACGAGTTGCATTGATGTCCATATAAAAACATCTTATATCTGGATGTTCATTGGTAATTTGGGCAAAAGCATGATGAATAAGCCCCGTCTTGCCAATGCGTCGCGGAGAAATGAGCGCAACGTTGCGCTCATTGTGCAGAGCCCTCATTATTGTCTCAGTCTCCTTCTGCCTGTCGCAGAAGTATTCGGCACCTTTGTATCCATAGATGACGAATGGATTATTCAATCGTTCCATATTTTATGTTACATGTTTTATGGAATGCAAAGATACGTCTTTTAGTTAATAATTCCAAGAGATTAACATTATTTATTATTATTATTAATCACTTTTCCGTAATCTGATTATATGAGCGGAGTCATATTCAAAACAATATAAGTATAATTCAATACGTTTTAATGAATAATTTTTGTTAATTGCTTGCATATCTTTTAGAAATTTATTATCTTTGCGGCAGATTTATTATTAATAAGAACTAGAATACAATGATGAAGAAAACTACTGTTTTGTCAATCCTGTTGCTTTTTGCGCTATCAATTATAGCTGGCAACAGAAGCAAGAAAGAGCTGCGTGATATTGCAGCCTCGGCTCTCGCAACATACGGTGTCGATGGAAAAGTGACAAGGGCACATTCTATAGTTGAGCCCAAACTCGAGTTGGAAACTGGCCAATATGTAATCTACAGTGACGAGGTGGGAGGATTCGTCATTGTGAGCAAGCGCGACGATGTGCGTGCGGTGTTGGGACGCTCGCTCGCAAAGTATGATGCCTCCAACATCCCTGATGGATTGCAGTGGTGGCTTAAGGCAACCGAGGCCTCGCTGAGGTCGGGAGCCAGGGCGTCAGAAGATGCCGACATTCTGAAAGTGGGTGAGACGGTTGACAATTTTGTCACCACCGAATGGGATCAACATTCTCCTTATAATCATTATTGTCCCGAGGACAAGAATGGCGAGCGCAGCATCACTGGATGTGTGGCTACAGCTATGGCTATGAGTATGCACTATTTCAAGTATCCCGCCGCCGGCACTGGCAAGGGGTGGTATTCTGTCACTACCAATGTGGAAGGAGCTGACCCCGTGGTAGATAAATATGAGGATGTAGCCATCGAGGGCGAATACAAGTGGGACGAAATGAAAGACACATATATGTCGAATGCTTTGGCAAAGAACTTGGCCACCCTGATGTTCGACTGCGGCAAGTCGGTAGGCATGGGCTATTCTGCAAATAACAGTGGAGCAGCGTGTGCCAATATCCCTCATGCGCTTGCATATAATTTCAGTTACGACTCACTGTCGGTAAACTATTATATGCGCGACTTTTACACTGATAAGGATTGGTTTACGCTTATTCGTAATGAACTGGAAATCAGACACCCAATACTGTATTCTGGTCAGGATAAGGATAATGGTGGTCATGCATTCTTGTTCACTGGCCTCAACACCGACGGAATGGTGTATGTGAACTGGGGTTGGAGTGGAAATGCCAACGGGTGGTATGCCATAGATAATTTATATATAGAATCGTATAATTTGAATTTTGCCTATGGTCAAGAAATGGTATTGGGATTGAATCCTCAGAAGACTCCTGCTGAGGGAGTTGAAAACACGTCTCTAATGGGCTTTTTCTATGACTTGCCTTTCTCTTTGTCCACCAATGAGAACAATGAGATACTGTTGAATGACTTTGGGATAGCTAATTTTTCATGGAGGCTATTTCAAGGTACATATAAGATGATTATTGAAACAGAAGAAGAGAAACCTGACGAATATGTTCTTAATTTCTTTAGAGATGGTGAATATGCGTATATAACTTCTAATTATGGACATACATTTTCAGAAATACCGAGCCTCAACGAACTATTTTCTGAAGAAGGAAAACAATTCCAATTCCCTGTGGGAAATTACAGGGCATATTTCTTGTCAAAGTCCATTGAAGAGAGTGATTGGCAGTTGGTCAGAAAGCCTGGCGGCAATTACTACTGCTATTTCTCGGTGGCTGCCGACGGAACGGTTAAGGTGGATAACGAGAATAGTCTGACTGCTATACATTCAGTCACTGCTCCCACCTCCTCTACTCCCTCAGCCATCTACTCGCTTGACGGACGCAAGTTAGATTCCACGTCCTCCTCAAACGTTGTCATAATGAAGAATGGCAAAGACGTTCGCAAGGTTATCAACGCCAATCGTTGATATTGCCATGATTAATTAACAAGCAGTTATCGTAGTATATAAAAAAGCCTTTGTATTTCCGCCCGCAATTTTTGGTGGAGATACAAAGGCTTTAAATATTTCGTTCAAGTGCTTTGAACGAAAGGAAAATGGTGCCATCGTCATTTAATCAGTTTGTCACCGGTGACCAGTGCTGCGGCCACGAATGGTAATAATCGTCTTCTCATTTGCTTTTTATTTTCTCTAATCCCTTAACTCCCCTGATAGCATGGTCGCGGTCGGCTGATGCTGTTACAATCATCACGTTCTTACCGCCAGTCTCGGCAGAGAGCGGAGTGGTGGGAGGTCGTGTCTTTATGTCATTTACTTCACTACCACCTTCTTATTACCTATTATATATATACCCTTTTCGGTCGGGGTCTTCACTCTCTTTCCGTCGATAGTGTATATCTTGTCAGTGAGTTCGAAGTCCATCGTTGGTATAGATATTCCAGTGCTAATCCCGTCGTTATAGGCATGGATATTAAGGAGGTCGCCATCAATCTTGACTCGTCCATAGGGAACATCTCCTACCAAGAATGGAGTATATTTACTACCATTGCTGTAAAGACTCCAAAGACATAATGACTCACCTATGTTTGCTGCCTTACTTAAGATAGAGCGTGTCTCGCCTGATGGTATGTCAATGCTTTCCTCTTGGTGATTTCTAAACGTGGGATATCCTTCCCCATCACATTCGTTGTAAACTCTTGTTTTGAATGTTCCGTCGGCACCAATATTCTTCACTCTGATTTCAATCGTTGGGGCATCGATGTTGTGTACAAGTGCCATGTCTAATGAACCGAACCTGGTCTCTTTGTTAACAATCTCGCTTTCATAGGTGATTTCCTCACCGTCGATACTATAGCCCGTGATGACAAATGTTGGTTCTGGATTAGTGACGGTCTTGACTGTTGTCTCACCAATCACATTGCCATTGCCGTCGCAGAATGTGAGCCAGTACTCCTGGTTCATGTCTGTGGTGCTGAGGGTTACGCTCTTCTTTATGCTCTGTCCTCGGTCGAGTCCCAATGGAATAGTGATTATTGGCATTAGCTCTTCCTTATTTGCCTCATATTCTTCCTTGGCGTTGGTGACATATATACTAATACGGCCGTAATAGTCTTTTGAAGTATTGTTGATGACTTCAAACTCAATATCACTTTTTCCTGCGGGTATCTCTTGTGTCAATACGTTGAGAGACAAAAGTTCGGGCTCGGCAAATGCCAGTTCTGTCTCAGTGGCTATCAAGGTTATGGCATTTGCCATTGCGACATTAACCAATCTCCATTCCGAACTGCCCGCCGGTTTTTCCACTAATACGACAGTGCTTGTGCCCACGGGGAATGCATAGTCAAATTCTATCGGACCAAGACCATTAATGGGTTCTATATTAAATTGGTTTTTATCAATTATTTGTATATTTTCATCTTTGTCAATGATGGCCAAACCAATCTCTCCTTTAAATGTCTTGTTGCTGATATTTAAGCACATCAATCCAGTCGAAATAGAAAATTCCTCATTTTGGTTTATGCGTGTGGATTTGGTAATCGTTGGCTCAAAATATTTATCAGCATACAATTGCGGTATATCCCACATGGGCTCATCCACAACTCCGTTGTCAGGCTGGATGCCCACTATGATGGTGTTCAGCATGTCAAATCCATCTGCTGTGACGCTTGCTCCTGTTCCGTCGTTACTATTTGGATTAAGAACGGTGATGTCGAAGAAACCATCGCAGTATCCTCCCCATCCCCAGTTGATGTGGAAGAGGTCATTGCTGTCATATCCATCGCATACGAACATGTGGCCACCGGCGTTTGAGTTTCCGTAATAATACACAGGTCGCTTCTCATTTATATCCTTCTTGATTATCTCCGTCCACTGGGCAAGGGAAACCATATTGCGGAATATCATCTGGATAAGGTCGGGGTCGTAGTTGAAGTAATCAGTAAGGGCAGTGAAAGGTGCTGTATTATATGTGGTTGATTCTCTACCATACTCCATCTTCATGGCTCTTCCCACATCGCTCATCAGTTGAGCCACGGCAAGTGCCTGTTCGTCATTGTATAATGGACTCCAATACTCGTCAAAATATTCCTCCAGCATGTTGTCCCAATCGTAGGGGTGTCCCTCCTGTCCCACCTTCACGCCTTCCCATTCTTGTTTTGGAGCGAAATATTCTGTTGTATAGTCGGGAATATCTACCGTTAGTTCCTTGGGCCATTTGTGATACCTCATAATCTGTGCAATGGCAGTTGCGCCGCAACCTGTGACGCTGTTCCATTCATTGCCGTTTTCGTCTGTATAAACAGGACACAGTAGGTTGTATGGTTCCGTCTGGTCCCATTGGATATTGCCAAGCAAGATGTCGCCCACTGTATATGTGCCAGTGCTTTCGGCTCGACGTGCCTTCAGTTCATCCACAATCTGCAATGCCCTTACATCGCCCTCTGCCACATTGTCGAGGGTCTGCTCGTATGCTTTGAGGAATGACTTAACGTTTGCCGGCATATTGTCTTCTGAAAATGAGCCATTGTCGGAATATCCCACAATCTCGGGCATGATGTCATCGCCGGAGACAATGGTAAATCCCTTTCCGCCCTCGTTGTTGAATACATAGTAGTAGTTGGCATCGGTTGTTCCAATACCAGGTGCCCTGCGTGGCGAGGCTTTTTCCATCAGTAGTGGTTGGGCATTGGTGATACCTAACCTGCGCGCTTGTTCTGCGGCAATTTTCTTTGCTTGCTCCGCTGTTCGCGGGGCTGCCATGGCGATGATTCCGACCATCAGTGCGGAAAGCATCAGTAATAGTTTCCTTCTATACATGGTTTTCTCGTTATTATAAACTGTTATACATTTTTCTGGCAAAAATAAGAAAAAATCTCCATATCCACAAATAATTCTCTCTTTTTTTAGAAAAAACAAAAGAAATATGTTTGTGAATAGCTCTATTTTGGAAAAAAGAATTATCTTTGTGGGCAAAATGACATAAGTATGATAAACAGAGAACTTATACAACCGGAATCAATTGTGGTTGTGGGTGGTTCGAATAACTACCACAAACCAGGAGGAGCCATCGTAAGGAACATCATTCAGGGTGGTTTTGAAGGAACATTGCGCATCGTCAATCCCAAGGAGGACGAGGTGCAGGGTATCAAGGTGTTTCACGATGTCACGGAGTTGCCGCCTACGGAACTGGCCATTCTTGTCATACCGGCAAAGATGTGCCCGGATGCTGTCAAGACTCTTGCTGCCGAGAAGGGGGTGAAGGCTTTCATCATTATCTCGGCGGGATTTGGTGAGGAGACTGAAGAGGGGGCGCGATTAGAGGCTGACATCCTCGAGACATGTAGGCATTATAATGCTTCGCTGATTGGTCCGAATTGTATCGGACTGCTCAACAACTGGCATCACAGCGTATTCACCAAACCCATCCCGCAGCTCAACCCCAAGGGCGTTGACTTTATCAGCGGTTCGGGAGCCACGGCAGTGTTCATCCTCGAGTCGGCGGTGATGAAGGGCTTGCAGTTCAACTCGGTGTGGTCTATCGGCAATGGTAAGCAGATTGGTATCGAGGATGTGCTGCAATATATGGACGAAAACTTCAATCCCGACACCGACCCGACGATAAAACTGCTCTATGTGGAGAATATCTCCAATCCCGACAAACTGCTTTTCCATGCCAGTTCGCTCATAAGGAAAGGCTGTCGCATTGCAGCCATCAAGAGCGGTTCGAGCGAGAGCGGCAGTAGGGCGGCATCGTCACATACGGGTGCAATAGCGTCGAGCGACTCTGCCGTTGAGGCTCTCTTCCGCAAGGCTGGAATAGTGAGATGTTTCTCTCGCGAGGAACTTACAACTGTGGGGTGCATATTCTCATGTCTGCCTCCAGTTGGGGGACAGGGTGGAAATGGCTTGGGCAGTTTCGCCATCGTCACCCATGCAGGCGGTCCTGGAGTCATGCTCACCGATGCCTTGTCGAAAGGCGGACTGCAAGTGCCGCAGTTTACTGGTGAGGCTGCCGAAGAACTTAAGTCGAAGCTCTTCCCCGGAGCGTCGGTTGCCAACCCGATTGATATCCTCGCAACGGGTACTCCCGAACAACTTGCCACTGCCATCGACTACTGTGATAACAGATTCGACGAGGTGGATGCCATCATGGTTATCTTCGGAACACCGGGACTCGTGAAACTTTTCGAGACATACGATGTGCTCCACAAGAAGATACTGGAATGTAAGAAACCGATATTCCCCATTCTGCCCTCACTGCACACCGCAGGTCCCGAGGTGGCTGAGTTCCTGAAGAAGGGTCACGTCAACTTCAGCGACGAGGTTACTCTTGCCGTGTCGCTCTCGCGTATCATCTCCACTCCAAGTCCCGCTCGTCCCGAGATAGAGCTCTTTGGTGTGGATGTACCTCGCATTCGTCAGATAATATCCGAGATAAAGGAAGATGGATTTGTCGAGCCCCAGGTGGTGCGCCAACTCTTCGAGTGTGCCGGCATACCGATGGTGCCCGAGAAGGTGAGCGACGACAAGCAGCAGCTCATCGAGTTTGCTAATAAGATTGGTTATCCCGTTGTGGCGAAGGTGGTAGGACCGATTCATAAGAGCGACGTTGGCGGAGTGGCGTTGAATATCCGCACCGAGAAGCACCTCGCCTTGGAGTTTGAGCGCATGATGGAGATTGAGGGAGCCCATGCCGTGATGGTGCAGAAGATGTTGCGTGGTACGGAACTCTTCATTGGAGCAAAATATGAGGAGAAATTCGGTCATGTTGTTCTCTGCGGTATGGGAGGCATCTTCGTTGAGGTGTTGAAGGACGTATCAAGCGGTCTTGCCCCCTTGTCCTATCCCGAGGCCTCGTCGATGATTCATTCCTTGCGTGCGTATAAGATAATAAAAGGTACGAGAGGACAAAAGGGCGTCAATGAGAAGAAATATACCGAGATCATCGTCCGCCTCTCCACTCTCCTTCGCTTTGCCACCGAGATTAAGGAACTCGACATCAATCCCCTCCTCGCCGATGAGGATGACGTAGTGGCAGTGGATGCGAGGATAAGGATAGAGAAATAAGTATGCATATAACAAGAATGGCAGTCAAAGCTCCTACAGCTTGACTGCCATTAGAAGTTCCTGCTATCACTTAATGATTTCCCAATAACCTCCATAATCACCACCTACACGACGAATAGTACCTTCTGCCTTCAATCGGTTGATATGTTTTTGAATAGCACTGGACGCAATGCCAATGGTTTCAGAAAGAGCTTTTCTCGTGATTTGTGGATTCTCTTCTATGAGTCGAAGAACTTCTGCAATTGTAGTATCTACACCTGTCTGACCACCTGTCTGACCACCTGTCTGACCACTATAATCACTAACATTGTCAGAACTGATAAAAATTCCGTCTACTCCATCTATATTGAACTTAGGCAATACCAAGACAAAACTGTCCCAAGGAGTTGAGAATATCGGTTTTATGCCTTCGGTGTAGCCTTCATGCTCTTTATAGGCTGCTATAATCTTTCTGAAGCCAGATCCACGACGCTCCATGTACTTCAGACGACTGAATATGTCGGCAAGCACTGGGTTACGGCGACGAGATGCCATGTTCATCACGTCCATATCTTTGATTGAACCTCCATCCATAAGACCTCCAGGAGAGTATATTTCCATTCGGTCGTCGTACATATCGATGTGAACTTCACTTCCCAATTCCAAATAGTTTCGGTGAATGATGGCTTATGTAAACAATTACATTATGTCAACTTCTGCAACTTTTTTGCAAAATGTGGTCTGACTATCAAAAATATACGCTGAAAACTTGACATAACGACTTTACATAATATATTATAGTGTCGGTCATCTAATTGACCACCT
>JALFCW010000123.1 GCA_022771625.1 Prevotella sp. | reverse complement strand
CGATATTGTTGCCCCTAATCTGGGCAGAAACACTTGCCACATGGCATACCATGAGGATTGCGAGCGCAATAGAAGTACTAAGTATTCTTTTCATACCTTATTATATATATTATATTGCAGTTATTAGAGTTTCTTTCTTTTGGTCAGGCTCGTCGTTTTATATTCATCTGGTTCTTTGTTTTCGTTTTAGTAGTTAGAGGTTCATGGACGCTTCCACTCCTCTAACTACAAACCTAACTACTAACTATAAACCTAATTGAATATTTAATTAAAAACCTGTTATTTCGTCATTATTTCGCGTTTTGTCGTTATAATACGATGTTGTCTTTATTTGACGGTGCAAAGTTAGCATTATTTTTTGAAACTATATGATACTATTTTATCAAAATAGAGCACTATTTTAGTTTTTTGTCAAAAAATACGTTAATTAGCTCTTTTATCTTGCTTTTTTTGTCTTATTTACCTGCAAATTTCCTACCATAATATGGAATAATTGCAATTATTCCTCTCACTTAATCTTCTCTAAAACAAATAATTGTATTATTCACACTATATTGTTGCAAAATAAAGCAAAGTGGAGGGCAGTAATGATACTACCCTCCACTATCACTATACTATTTTAATATGAACGTCATTTTTACTTCCATGAAGGAAGTTCGTCGCGTGTGATGACATATTGGGAGTTCATCTGCGCATTGAAGAATGCGTCATCATTATATGGCGAGTTCATGAAGTCTCCATTCCACGGCATAAACCAACTCCACATATCACCACCTTGCATCATATTGCCAATTTCCGGGACGGCACCACATTCGCTGAGCGTGATAATCTTCTTTCCGTTTGTGAGGTTGTAAAGAGCATCGAAATCGCTGATGAGCGAGAAGTGGTACTTAGATGCGTCATTCTCATAGTAGTCGCGTCCGATGATATCCACATATTCGTCGCCTGGATAGTAATCCTTGTCCATGCCGTCAGATGTCCATACCCATATAAGGTTGTTAACTCCTTTGGCCTTGAATGTATCAAACATCAGTTTCCATAGTTTCTTATACTGTGCTGCACCATCGTTGCCCCACCAGAACCAAGCAGTTCCGCCTTCATACTGATAGCGGTTGCCTGCAGCCTCGTGTAGTGGTCTCCACAATACCGATATACCCTTTGCCTGAAGGTCGAGCAGATAGTCGGCCACAACGTCGAGATGCTTCAGGGCAAGTGTATTCTCCCATTTACCGCTACGCACTGCATTCTTACATGAGAACGGAGTATAAGTCTTGCCTTCCTCACTGACATAGAAGTGGTATTTTTCGGGGTTGTTGATGTCTGCCTCGGTCTCTGGCATGTTCCAGTGCCACATAATGGATACTATACCATTGCCGTTTGCCCAGTTTTCCACAGGTGTGGTATCGGTATAGTCAATCCAGTTGGCATTGCCAAGTGGTTTGCTCCAATGGAGGAAGAGATAGTCGAAGCAGGCAATGGCAGGATACTTGCCAGTGCGATTGAATAAATCTTCGGCTGTGGATGTGCCCCAACCCCTGTCTTCGTTGGAAGACGCTGTACCCGATAGCACTGTTTTGCCAAACTGTGACTTGAGGAACTGATAGAGCTTCACTGTCCCCTCAGTTGCATCGGGATTCACAGGCATATCGGCAATGTCAAATCTACTGATGTCAAATGTGTTGACAGGAGCAGTGGAGAACGAGAAAGAGAAGTCGGAGGCGAAATTATAGCCTTCATCTCTCACAGTAGGTTTCATCACGGTCACCTTGTACGTGGTGTTACCCTTGGTGTCGTAGGTGAAGATAAGCTTGTTGCCCTCCACTGTAACAGCCGAGTCGGCCACATAGGCATCATTGATTTTGATGCTGGCATGAGGAGTGCTGAAGATGGGTTTGTCATATTCGATGGTGAACACCTTGATGGTGTCGAGGTCGGTAGCACCATCCTGTGGGCTCACACTCACCACTACAGGAGCAACACCCTGACCACGGTCGGGCTGGTAGTTGGCATTGTTGTCGCTGTTCTCGGGATCGGAGCACGACACTGCCATACCCATTGCTACCAAAGCCATTATGCTAAAAAATATTTTCTTCATATCTTTCTGTTGTTTTTATCAGATTAATATTCTGCGGGTTCTATGCGGAACTGTCCGAAACTATGGTCAATCTGCCAGTCATCGTTAGAGTTGGGCTGGCATACAAACTCAAGACTTACCCACTGGTCGGGTTCTGTGGGCAGCACAGAACCTCCGAGACAGTCAACGAGAGGCAGTGATATTGTTTGCCACTCTCCGTAGGTGTTGTTAAGACCGTCGCTCACTGGGTCCCACTGGTTGCGTGTAGCTCCTCCATTTAGTGTAATCATATATCCTCCGTTGCGACTTCCTGCCTTACCATTGTCGCCATAGTTATAAAACGGTTTGGAGGATGCTGTGCACACCTCAAACTTGAGTACGTACTTTTCTGGGTTGGCAGATGCGTCAAGCCAACGCCAGTTGCAACCCATACCTGTTGAGTTCCAACTCCATGAACCGATAATTGACGATGAGAGGTCCTGATTTTTCTGCAGACGGATAAACTGATAACCAAGGCATTTCGGGTCGCCACTGTTACCGCCCCATGTGAGCTGACTCTTCAGCCAGTCGTTCCACCATCCGAGGTCGCCATCCATGTTGCTGAACATCAGTTGGTCGCTCATTCTATAAGGAATGGTCTTGGTTTTGCGTCCGTCCATACCGTCCCATTCGAATGTGATGAGCGAGTTGTCGGGAGCATCCTTCGGAATGAGAATACCCATATATGTCTCCGTGATGGAGTCGGTGGGAATAACTTCACTATACCCCAAATCGTCGTTGTGGATAGTGATAGTTGCTGTGTTCAGCTCTTCATCCTTGGAGAAACCATAGAGGTCGAAGTAGTCACCCATCACTTGCACTTTGTCCCCCTGTAGCGTAAACTCGTTCTTGAGTCCGTCGAGCTGAAGGTTGGGGATGTTTACAGGGAAATCCACCGTCACGGTGCCCTGCTCAGTGGTGTAAACCAACTTGTTGGTCACCTCCTCGGGAATCTTTCTCGGGATGGTCACATTGCAGAAGTCGCGCTCGGCATATGCTGCATGGCGCACATCCACCTCAAGTCCGTTGAATGATATACTCTTCACATGGCTCAGGTTCTTACCCTTAATCTTTATCATCTGGTTGAGCACACCACCAGTGATAGCCTGCGGTGTTTCCGACACATCCTGAGCGTCATAGATAGCCTCTATGACTGGTGCGCCGTCACAGGAGTAGGGGTCGTATGACGGGATATCCACCACATCGCTGCACGAAGCCATTGCCATGACAGTCATCAGTGCGATTCCCGCTCTCTTTAAATATATTGCTTTCATATTTATACCTTATTTATATTATATATATGATTAGTTCCATCCTGGGTTGTTCTCCTTAATAGCATCGTTGGCAGAGATTTCGTCGGCAGGAATAGGGTAGAGCAGGTTGCGCTCTGTACGGTTCTTGTTGATTCCCGAGTCGTCGAAGCCTCCGATAGCGTTCATAGCGTCGAGATAGATACCCCAACGGATGAGATCCCAGCGGCGGTCGCCCTCGCAAGCCAACTCCTTGGCTCTCTCCTCAATGATAGAGCTGCGCAGGGTGTTCTTGCCAGGATTAGCATCCATCAGATGGGCATTGCTGCGCTGGCGCACTTGGTTGAGATACTTGATGGCATCGTCGGGCTGGTCGGTTTCGTTGAGAGCCTCTGACAGACAGAGCAATACGTCGGCATATCTCAGGAATGGCCACTGTGCGTCGGTATAGTCGGATGCACTGTTCTTGCAGTCCTCAAATTTAGTGGTAAAGGCAAGACATTCCGAAGATGTGTTATTCTGGAAGTTATATCCCATATCCTTGTATTTCTGCTCCTGCTCATCGGGCACATAATTGCCATATAGGTCATATCCAGTGACGCGGGCACGCCATGCCTGGGGATAATAGAATGCGCCGTTGTAGCTCTCCTGATAGTAGTAGCGCCATACGTGGCGAACACCGTCGAGTATGCGAAGGTCGCTGTCGTCGAAGAGGGCATACCAGTTGTAGGTGCATCCCACCCAACCACCGGAGTAGATAAACTCTGAGCTGGCACTTGCTTTATATCCGCTATAGAAGGTATGAACCTGGTTACGGTACTTTGTGTCGCCGTCGAGACACTCCACAGCCCACATAAACTCAGGAGCCTGACGGTTGGATGCCTTCCACAGGTCGGCATAGTCGCTCAGATAATAGTTGCCATATTCACCAGCTACCAGTTTCTTGCCCCATTCTATAGCCTTGGCATAAAGCTCGGCTGAGTTGAGGTTCTCATATCCGCTCACAACCTGCTTTTTCAATGTGACAGCAGCGGGAGTGTTGTACACTTGGATGTCCTTTTGGCTAAGCTGGTCGAACACAGTGCGATATGGTTCACCCGTGCGGATGGTGATTGGAGTCTCGGCAGGCATTGCGGCTGAAGCCATGGTGCAATATACCTTCACAAGGAGTCCGGCAGCCGAACCGGCAGCCACATGTCCCTTCTGGTATCCGGCATCGTCAATCTTGTACATCTTGGATGCGGCATCCTCAAGCAATGAGATAATCTTCTCATACACCTCAGCCACTGGCATACGAGGGTCGTTGTATGAACCGCTCACAGTGACGTCGGTCTCCTTGAATGGCACTGGACCGTAGGCTCTCACCAAGAGGAAATATGCAAATGCCTTCTGAAATTCCATCTCGCCGATAGCATTGTTCTTATATTCATCGCTCACGTTGCCCATGGCCTGTATATAACGTATGGCCTTGTTGGCGTCGTTGATGAGGTTGTAAGGACCTTTCCACATCTTGTCGAGCGAACTCTCACCCTGGAAGTCGCCAGCACCGAGGTGGGCTAACAGCCAGTCTGGACCGGAGATATAGTCGCAGTCAAGCTCGAGCACGCGTGGGAACTCTCCCCAGCACATCATGTCGTAGAGCCAGTTGCTATATACACCTGTCACCCATTGGTCAACGGCTTCCTTGGAGTCGCCAAGGTTCTCCGGACCTATGAAACTTTCGGGGTCTGTGGTAAGCCAGTCATTGCAAGATGTGGTCATCATTGCACTGCCACCCAACAGCATAGCCGAAATCAGTATTTTGTTTATTTTCATATTATATTCTATTATTATATTAATAATTGACTTCATTCCTAATTCCTAATCCCTAATTAGAATGTAAGACCCAATCCGAATGTGAATGTTCTCGAAGAAGGATAAGAATAGATATCCACACCGCGGCGAGAAGAGTCGCTACCAAAGGCGTTAACTTCGGGGTCATACCAACTGTAGTTGCTGATAGTGAACACGTTGGTGGCGGTGAAGCTCAGCAGCACTTGCTCTATTCCTGGAATAGGACGAGGCAGGCGATAGTTGAGGGTGATATTCTTCAGTTTGAGATATGAACCATCCTCTACATATCGGTCGCTGAGTAGGAATGTACGGTTATAACCTGCAGTTGCCTTAGGCCATGCTGCATTCTCGTAGTTGTCGGCTGTCCAGCGGCTGTTATATACGTCGGTGGGGATATTACCGATATTGGCAACACTGATATCCATGAGGTTACCGTTGAAGATATCGTTGCCTACAGAGCCTTGGAGCAGGAAACTCAGAGAGAGGTTCTTCCATGAGATATTGTTAGTGAGTCCGAAGGTGAAATCGGGGTTGGTGTCACCAATGATAGTGCGGTCGGCCTCTGTAATTGCACCATCGCCGTTAAGGTCGCGATACTTGATTTCTCCCACCTTCGACAGTACTACAGCATCCTTGGCTGTTGTGTATTGCGGGTCGGCTCTAACTTCTTGGATGTTATTGTAGAATCCGTCCTCCACATATCCGTAGATGGCACCGATAGGACAGCCGTTGCGCTGGATGAAGATATTGTCGGCACCATACCAGAGTGTGCGAGCAAACTGGTCGCCCTCAAGACCTCCGATGGAGTTCTTGTTGAATGCGATGTTACCGTTGAGGTTCCACTTCCAGTCCTTACTGTCAATTGGTGTTGCACCGATGGTGATCTCAAGACCCTTGTTAGTCACATTACCAGTGTTGGTGAGCATGTTTGAGAATCCGTTTGATGGAGCGATAATCACTTCCTGCAGCAGGTCGCGGGTCTTCTTCCAATAGAAATCCACAGTAAGGGTCAGGCGGTTCTTAAACCATCCGAAGTCGATACCGGCATTCCACTGCTTGGTCGTCTCCCACTTGATGTTCGGATCGACAGGACCTCGCCATGCTACATCGGCGGCACCCGATGATAGTGAACCTCCGAAGGGGAAATTTGCGGTGTCGAGCTGTGAGTTGATGCGGTATGAACCGATACCCTGATTACCTGTTTCACCGTAGCTGACACGGAACTTCAGGTTGCTGAAGATATTCAGGTCCTTGATAAACTGTTCCTCTGAAGCACGCCAAGCGAGTGCTCCTGAGAGGAAGGTTGCCCACTTGTTCTCGTCGGTAAATTTCGAGCTACCGTCCGAACGGAAACTTGCTGTAAGTATATACTTGTCGGCAAGAGTATAGTTGACACGTCCGAGGAATGAGGCAAGACGTTGCTGTCCCTTGTCGCCCGAGAGTGTAGCCTTGTCGAGAGCGCGACTCATGTCATTGGCACCTGTGAGGTCATCGGGGAAGTTGGTTGCCACCTGCTGGTCGTTGGCCCAATTGCTGCTTTCGAGTGTGAAGGCACCCATCACATTCACATGGTGTATCTTGGCAAAGGTGTTGTCGTAGGTGAGGATTGACTCAGCGGTGAGGCTCTTCCATGTGTTGTGTCCCACACTGGCCTTACCGTTGATAGGAGTCTTTCCTTCCTGTGTCTCACGTCCGTAGTAGCTCTTGCGGTCCTGCACGTTGTATCCAAGACCGAGGTTCTGACGGAATGTGAAGTTCTTCAGGAACTTTATCTGCACGAATGAGCTGCTGAAATAATTCGAGCCGTTCAATTGGTCGATGGCACTGCGCACGTATGCACCGGGGTTGGCAGCGAGCCAGTTGAGCTCGTCGGCAGTAGTGGTGTCCATATTAGGACCGTATGTCGGCGGGAAGAGAAGTGCCGAGCGCACAACACCGGTGTTGAAGCTCAGTGTGTTGGCGAAGTCGGTGGTAGAAGAGGTGAAACTCTGGTTGGTTCCCACCTCAAGCCAGTCGGTCACCTTGCGAGAGATATTGGCACGCAATGAATAACGCTTATAGCCCGAGTTCTTGATGATACCTTCCTGGTCGGCATAATTGCCCGAGAAGCTATAGTAGCCACGGTCGTCACCGCCGCTCACATTAATATTATAATCCTGCTGGAATGCATTCTGGAAGATTTCGTCTTGCCAGTCGGCAGTACCGAGCTGTGTGGCGTTGCCATATTCATCATAGAACCATCCTCCGTTGCGGTAGTCCTCAGGTGCACCGGTGTATTTACCAGTGTTGTAATTGGGTTGACCATCGGTATAGTACTGATAACCCCATGTTCCGGGATAAGGCAGTGTGTTTGACTTCGAACCATTGTAGTAGCGGTCGTTGAGATTCTGCTCGTTGATATAGGTGGCATAAGTCACAGGGTCGAGCATGTCAATCTTCTTTGAGATGTTCTGCCATCCCCATGTGGCGTTGAATTCCACCTTCGGCTTACCGGCCTTACCCTTCTTTGTCTGGATAAGAACGACACCGTTGGCACCACGCGAACCGTAGATGGCTGTGGCTGAGGCATCTTTCAATACCTCAATCGATTCAATGTCGTGGGGGTTGATGAAACTCAGCGGGTTCGATTGCTGCTCGTTGGTGGTAGCGCCATTGGATGGAGTGCTGCCCGACTCGAATGGCACACCGTCAACAATAAACAAAGGCTGCGAACTGGTTGAGAATGAGTTGGTACCACGCACCACAATACTCATACCTCCACCTGGGGCACCGTCGCTTTGCTGGATGTTGACACCGGCAATCTTACCTTGCATACCGTGTGCAATGTCAATCGAACCGCCTTTCATCATGTCCTCACCCTTGAGTTGGGAGAGAGCACCCGATAGGTCGCTCTTTTTCATTTGTCCATAACCCACAACAACCACCTCGTCCATCATCTTGGAGTCTTCCTTGAGTTTGACAGTGATGTTGTTACGTCCAGACACATTGATGGTCTGGCTTTGATAACCAACGCTTGACACAACAACATGGGTCTTGCCCTTGGGCACATTCAGGGTGAAGTTGCCGTCGAAGTCGGCTACACATCCCGCGGAAGTGCCCTTCACCATGATTGTCGCACCGATGAGCGGTTCGCCGAGGGTGGCGTCGAGCACCTTACCCTTGAGCGTTGTCTGCGCCATGAGTGTCATGCTGGTTATGAGTGCTAAGAATAGCAATGCAATTTTTCTCATACTTTATGTTATTTGAATTAATAATAAATTGTTTTTTGCTTTACATTTTATTTAGTGGTATAATGATTGTCATAATTATGGTGCAAAGGTACGCAAAAATATCCATACTTAATGATATTATTTTGCTAATTTTTGATACTATATATTATATTATTTGCTTTTTTTGCGTAAAAGCTGCATTTTTCGCTAAAAATATAGTGTATATTTACCACTTAACTGATACTTTTTCAATATTGCATCAAACTATTCTGTTCTTTTTATTTAACATAATGTATTGTGGAATGGTAATTAAAAAAGGTGGAATCATGCGATTCCACCTTTTTATTTGATATTTAATAATACCTTATTATATATTATTTCATATACTTCTTGCCGTTCATGATGTAGATGCCAGCACCGTTCTTAACACCAAGGAGGTTGTAGCGAACGTTGTTCTGAGCCTTAGGAGCAGCAATCATGTCGCTGATGCCAGTGGCAATCTCCTCATCTACTTCCTGCTTTGTCTTAGAAGTCAGATATACCTTCTTAACTTTGATAACAGTCTCGCCATCGGGGACTGATATACTTTGGTCTTCCGGGTTTGACTTATATACATTCTGATAAGCATACTGCTCAATAGAAGCTACACTTGAAATGTCAGCAGTAACAGTATAAGCAGTTTCTGATGCAGGAAGATCAATATCAAATGCCAAGAAGTTAATCTTTCCATGACCAATGACAGACTCTACCTCGATTACAGCAGTGTTGAAAGCTGAAACATCTGTAGTTCCGAGCCATTTGCTATCCCAACCCCAATCTCCTGCAGCAAGTGTGTGCGTTCCGCCTACTTCATCGAGAACCATTACCTTCTCTACCTTGTCTGCCTCAGCCTTAGCTGCGAGATACTCTTCTTCTGTTGCAAAATAAACATCGGTAACATCAACTGTACCTGGAGTTCCGGGATCCTGCATAGCGACTGAGTACACTTTGTCAGAGTAGTCGGCATCGAGTTTGATTGCCATAATGCCGCCGTTTCCGTTCAATGCGAATTCTTGAGAACCTTCGTTGAACTCTGGTCCCCATTCACCAACTGTTCCTTTGCAGTTATACTGCACAATAGCCTTCATTTTTGCGCAAGTGGCAGCACTATACTCGAATACCACATAGTCATGGTCAGAAGCATCGAAATAAGTAACGCCAGAGTCATCTGCAGTGCCGTTGCCATTGTTGATTACTTCACCCTGTCCAAGAGAGGAAATGGTATTCCATGACCAATTAGTGAATGTTAATGTACCAGGTGTGAATCCAGGAATAGTTTCCTTTGCACTTACTGTCAAAGCGCAGAGCGCCGCAGCTACAATAGTAAATAATTTTTTCATAAGCTTTAAATTTTTAATTAGTATATAAATCTTGTTATATTATTCGGTTGCAAAGGTACGCATAAATTTTGAAATACAATGATACTATTTTGTCTTATTTTGATACTTTTAAAGCAAACAGTGCTAATTATTAATGTTTTAATGCGTTTTCTTCCAAAAAATAAAGTGTAAAATCTCCACTCAACCAATACTTTTTTATCCAATGCTTACACTATTGTGACATTTGCTTGGATAATTAAAAATTTTGTTTTATCTTTGCACCACCTTATTAATAATAATATAAAAAAATCAAGTATGAAAAAGATTATTCTATCATTGGCGATGGCGGCAGCCATTGTCTCGTGCAACAGCTCAAAGACTGTTGACGACCCATTAGCTGAGAGCGGACGCACTCAGCGCACTGAGAATTTGCTTGCCAATCTGCGTGAGATTTCAGCCAATGGCTATCTCGTTGGCCATCAGGACGACCCCGTATATGGAGTGGGATGGGTAGGCGATAGTTGTCGCTCCGACGTGAAGAGCGTGTGCAACGACTATCCTGCTGTGATAGGATTCGACCTTGGGCATCTCGAATTGGGCGACTCGCTGAATCTCGACGGTGTGCCATTCGACAGGATGAGGCAGGAGATTATCCGCCAATATGACCGCGGAGGTATGGTGACACTGAGTTGGCATCTCGACAATCCTCTTACCGGAGGTTCGGCATGGGTGAAGCCCGACTCGCTCACCGATCAGGAGAAGCAGACCGTAGCGTCGGTGCTCGAAGGTGGAGAGTGTCATGATAAGTTCCTTGGCTGGCTCGACACATTAGCCTCGTTCCTCAACTCCCTTGAGACTCCATACGGAGTGAAGGTACCTGTGCTCTTCCGTCCGTGGCACGAGCATACAGGCAGTTGGTTCTGGTGGGGACAGAATCTCTGTACTACCGAGCAGTATAAGGCTTTGTGGAAACTCACAGAGGACCGACTGAAAGAGAATGGAGTCACCAACGTGCTCTATGCTTATTCTCCTGGAACTGAGTTTGGTGGAGATGCCGAGAAATACCTCGAGCGTTGGCCTGGTGATGAGATGGTGGATGTGATAGGTTTCGATACATATTGCACCAACAATCCCGAGGACACCACAGCCATCAACAACTATCGCAATGGTCTCGACCTCGGTCTTAAGACTATCTGCGAGATTGCCAAGAAGCATAATGTGGTGCCGGCACTGAGTGAGACGGGTATGGAGAGTCTGGGAATGGAAAACTGGTGGACAGAGGTACTTATGCCTGTGCTCAACAAGTATCCCATCGCCTACGTGCTCCTTTGGCGCAATGCCCACGACAAACCAGGTCATTTCTATATGCCTTATCCCGGACAGAAGAGCGTTAGTGATTTCGTCAAGTTCTACAACGACAAGCGCACTCTCTTCCTTAAGGACATCAATGGTTTGTATCTGAAAAAGTAAACAAAAGACCGCTACCTGATAGAAGACCCGATATTCAGACATTGGATAGAGGAAAGGCAGAATTGAAAGAAGACGAAATCATACAACTGAGAATGAACTTCGAGGAAGAAATAGAATGAGTGAGTCATTACTATGAATATAATTAGGGGCGGACACAATGTCCGCCCTAAGTTGATTCCGATAGTATTACTCCATTGTGATTCCAATGTAACACTGCTGTTTCTCCAATCTACTATCGAATTATGATCGACTTCATAGCGGAGGAACAGCGAAGGAAGAGCGGAGGAAGAGTGGAGCAGCACTGGAGCCACACTGGAGTCACACTGGAGTCACACTGGAGCTGCACTGATTTACTAGACACCTTAATTTTGAATTATGCTATAAAATCTTCAACCTTCACCTTTTGCCCTGAAACCCTTGTGTATATCGGGGGGCCCAAGGTGAAGGTTGGTAGGTTAACCTTCACCCAACCTTCACCTCTGTGTTTTTTCAGCTTTCTGAAATGTTAATGCCGAGCGGAGAAACTGTTAAAAGTGAAACTTTCTGATAATTTTTTCGCGGAAAAGTTTTGGTTTTATGGATTTTTTTGCTTAACTTTGTGGGCGAATTCCGAAAGGAAGAACCTTAATAATCGACAGTTAACGCCCAATGATTGGGTAAAAGTGTTGAACTTAAAATTTATATTCTTAAATTATATGGAACTACAAATCTTAACTCCTGACATGATGGAGGTAACCAAGGGTCAAGACCTTGTGTTTGAAGTGGAAGCATTCCTTGAGGAAGGCTTCGAGTTTCGCCGTAACGTTATCAACGGCAAGTTGGAAATGCGCTTTAAGGATGAGGACGTATGGAGAGCCCTCACCGACGAGGTGTTGAACACTATCGTAATCAAGGCGCGAGAGGAAGGCGTGGGAGGCGACAGTTCGCCTCGCAAAGTCATCGAGGAATATCTCCACTCGATGGCAGTGAGTAACTACAACCCTATCGCCAACTATCTCGACGGCATTGGCGAGTGGGACGGCAACGACCATGTGTCGAGCCTCTTCAATCGTCTGCCCGGAGTGAGCGACGAGATGAAGGCTTATCTCCGCATCTGGCTTCGCTCGATGGTGGCACATTGGTTGCAGATGGACACACTGCATGGCAACGAGTGTGTGCCGGTACTCATCGGTGAGCAAGGTTGTGGCAAGAGTACATTCTGCAATCGGCTTCTTCCGCCGGAATTGCGTTCCTACTTCTTCGATCACATCAGTTTCTCCAACCGGTTCGACCTTGAGATGGCTCTCACTCATGCTCTGCTCGTCAATATCGACGAGTTTAACGTGATGACTCCGTCGCAAATGGCAAAGCTGAAGCAAAATCTCTCGAAGGTGAAGGTGAACAGTCGCCCCATCTTCGGCAGAACAACTGAGGATCGCCCTCGCTATTCCTCTTTCATCGCTACAACCAACGAGCGTCATCCGCTCTGTGACCCCACGGGAAGCCGACGATTCCTTTGCATAGAGATTCCATCGGGCGAGTTCATTGACAACGATTCTCCTATTGACTATGCCCAACTCTATGCCCAGATTCTACACGAACTGAGTCTTTTGGGCACTCGTTATTGGTTTACTCGTGATGAAGAGAACCGCATTCAGGAACTCAACAGTGCCTTCATGAAGACCGACGACATCGACATGATGATTGCATCGTCGTTCGACTTGGAGAATAGTGAATCCCAAGGTCAGTGGATGAGCGGCAATGAGGTGGTTAACGTCTTGTGCCGGAATTACTCTCAACTTAAGGCCGACTCCGGTATTAAGTTAAGGCTCGGCAAGGCCTTAAGATATCTTGGCTGCAAGGCCAAGCATACGAAGAGAGGTCAGGAGTATCTCCTCACCGCAAGGAAATGACAAGGAGAAGACAAGGTAATGACAAGAAGGGTGAAGGTTGGGTGAAGGTTCTTCATCCAACCTTCACCTCTTGAAACCCCAGTGTACATCAGTGTTTCAGAGCAAAAGGTGAAGGTTGACGATTTTTTAGCATTATTCAATTTTTCGACTGAGATTTTGTTTAAATATTCACGAAATCAGTCGCGGATGTATTAAAAAGCATACGGGCGCGACTGATTTCGTGCATTTTTCTTTGGTATTTGAAATATATTTTGTATCTTTGCACCATCAGAAGAGAATTAAAATATAAAAGTTATGAACAAACTTTTTATTGGCCGAGAAAAGGAACAGAGGCAACTGAAAGAGTATCTGAGTTCCGACCAGTCGGAATTCATTGCGGTATATGGACGAAGGCGTGTTGGCAAGACATTCCTCATTCAACAAGTGATAGGCAACAACTATGCCTTTTATGTGGCAGGTATGAACAACGTGTCGATGCGCATACAGCTGAAGAATTTCATGCAGGGAATGCGCAAAAACGGTGAAGACATACATACTGCAGATACATGGCTTGATGCTTTTATTGCTTTGGAAGATTATCTAGACTCTCTTTCTGAAGGCAACAAGATAGTGTTCATTGACGAAATGCCATGGATGGATACTCCACGTTCGAATTTCATAAGCGGGTTGGAGCATTTTTGGAATTCATGGGCATCTTGGCGTGATGACATCAAACTAATTGTATGTGGCAGTGCAACATCTTGGATTCTCAATAATCTGATAAAGAACCGCGGCGGCCTTCACAACAGGGTGACGCATAAGATACCATTAAAACCATTTACACTTAAAGAATGTCAGGACTATTTTGATGCCCGTCAGTTCCGTATGTCAACGAGACAGATTGCAGAGTGCTATATGGTGCTTGGTGGCGTTCCGTTCTATTTGTCGAAATTAGACAAAGGAGAAGGATTGGCACAAAACATTGACAGGCTGCTTTTCTCAGAAGACGGAGAACTCCATGACGAATTTACCAGTCTGTATAACTCATTATACAAGAATGCATCCAATCATATCAAGATTGTGACCTCATTGGCAACAAAAGGCAAGGGATTAACACGCCAGGAAATCATTGAAAGGACAAAGCTCGCTGACAACGGAAGATTTTCACAGATGTTGGAGGAATTGGAGAGTTGCGGATTCATACGGTGTTATGAGCCTTATGTTTCCGAAACAACAAGACGCCGCCGCATCTGTATAGGCAAGACGAAAAATACCGACACGCTATATCAACTTGTCGATCCATTCACCTTGTTTTATTTTCAGGTAATGAGAAAAGCCGATGCATACGATGCAAACTACTGGTCGAACAATCAGAATACTCATCTATACAGTGCATGGAGTGGTCTTTCATTTGAAATGCTTTGCCTAAATCATGTTGATCAAATAAAGTCAGCATTAGGTATATCTGGAATTTCAGCAAATGTTTTCTCTTGGGCAGGTAAGGGATACGACCGTTCTGCACAAATTGACATGCTCATTGACAGAGCCGACAGAACCATCAACTTATGCGAAATGAAATTCCACAACAGGCCATACACTATGACCAAAAATGATGAGGAAGATATTGAACGCAAGGTGTCTTCATTCAAAGAAGCCACCAAAACGGACAAAAGCATCATTGTGACAATGATAACAACAACGGGACTCGAAAGAAACGAACATTCAGAAGGCATACAAAAGGTAATCACACTCGACCAGCTGTTTTGTTGAACAGTCATATTAAAAGAGCGGCAGGCTGACAGATACTCTGAAAAATGCCAAAATATCGAATCTTCTCAGTGCTAATGAAATTGTTTTCATGCTTTGGAGGACTAAGAAATGTCAACCCTCACGATATTATTTATGTTAAGGTGGGCAACCTTATGAGTGAACAAAAGCAATCCAGAGTCAACAAGAATTATAAATAATCAACCTAAAAGGTTGGACTACTGTCACATTCGTACCACTGCGGTTGTCACACTTGTACCACTGCGATTGTCACACTTGTACCATGACTATTGTCACACTTGTACCAAGGCTATGGTACTGTCGTGACAACAGCTTTGGTACTGTCGTGACAATAGGCATAGGGATAGTGCGACTTCTGCCTACACAAATAAGCAATCCATCGTCAGCACTTTTACAAAATCACTGGAATACTCGTTGTATTTTATGCCGTAAGTTGAAAAATGTCCTCGACATTTATGTCTTGTCGAGCAAGAAAGCCATATACAAGGGGAGAATTGTCATTTGGCCGTTTTGTCCAATATTGACATCGCCAAGCTTGATTGCGTGATGGACATGATATTTCTCGGGATGCGCAAGAATGGTCTTTGTGCTTTTTACGTTGCCGCTTGAGGCCTTTATATTATGGTTGTTATGTTCAGGATAATATCATCTATTCATCTTGATTTTTCAAATGCAATATTATACTCGTCCATTTCCATAAAATTGATGTATATTACATTGTCGTAATTTTGTTATTTATTGATATATACAGATAATTAACAGTTGCCAATCTACTAAAACTTCTTCATATGTTTTCCCGATATCTGCCGTTGACGACCTAAGCTTTTCGGAGATAAGAAAATAAATTGCGCTTATTCATTGAATGTCGAAAAAAATATGTAACTTTGCAGCCAAAAATTCAATTTGGCTATAATGAAGAAGTTACTCGAACTGTTTGCGAAGGAGAAGAAACCCAGAAAGGGACTATTGGCAATAGAGTGGGTGGTGATGGGCTATACTATTATTACCACTTTGCTTATGTTGTTTACATATACAAAGGTGCACAATCCCGGGGAGATGTTGTGGGGAAGGGTGCAGATAGTGATAATGACTGTGGCTTTGTGGGCTGTGTATCGTATGCTGCCATGCCGATTCACTCGTTTGTGCCGCATACTGGCGCAGATGGCACTGCTGTCATGGTGGTATCCCGATACGTATGAATTCAATCGGATGTTCCCCAATCTCGACCATGTGTTTGCCAGATGGGAGCAGGGTGTGTTTGGTTGTCAACCGGCTCTGCTGTTCTCTCAGTACTTGTCATGGCCGGTATTCAGTGAAATGATGAACCTCGGCTATTGGTCGTATTATCCCATGATAGCCATCACTGCTCTGTATTTTTTCTTCTGGCGCTATGACCAGTTTGACAGGGCGGCATTTATCATCCTCACCTCTTTCTTTATATATTACCTTATATATATAGCAATACCGGTGGCGGGGCCTCAGTATTACTATGCTGCTGTGGGAATGGACAAGATAGCGCAGGGAATATTCCCAAATGTTCATGATTGGTTTGCCACACATCAGGATTGCCTCGAAAATCCAGGATGGCATGACGGCCTGTTCAGAAAACTCGTGAGCGACGCTCATAATGCGGGTGAACGACCTACGGCCGCCTTCCCGAGCAGTCATGTGGGAGTGAGTACCATACTTATGCTGTTGATATGGACTGCACGAAACCGCCGCTTGCTCTATTGGCTGCTACCGTTCTATGTGTTGCTCTGCCTTTCGACAGTGTATATATACGCTCATTATGCCATTGATGTGTTGGGCGGATGGGTGTCAGCTCTGATACTGTTCTTCGGGTTGAAACTGTATTACGACCATTTTATACGGAAATAGCGAAAAAACGCACTGTGTTCGCACACAAATGATTGATTTGTGTCAATATAACACGTATTTTTATTAAAAAGCGGTAGAAAAATATTGCGTATATGAGAAAATCGTCGTACCTTTGCAACGTCAAAAGACAACAAGGGTGTTAGTCAAAGACATTAAGAAGGTAAATAAGAATTTGATTTAGGATACATCATACTTAGGTTTTTAGTTATAAAGGTTATTAGGTAATAAGATTGATTTGTTTCGTTTGATAGGTTAGTTTTTTTTGGTAAAAGATTAGATTGTTTCGGATAACACAAAAGGAGGCCGTGAGGCTGTGAATTTGGTAAATTAATTTTTT
>JALFCW010000112.1 GCA_022771625.1 Prevotella sp. | reverse complement strand
TTTCGAGAAACCGTTGCAGTCGGCGGTTGGTGATGGGGTTGTAATTACCCGACGACGGTCGGAAGTGCACCTCCACCGAGATACCGTTTGCGTTTTTCTTCAGGTGCGCATGATGATACGACACGGTGTCCTTTGTGTCCAAAACCCCCTCGTCGCCCAGCAGTTTCACGACGCTGTCTCTGCCGCCTTCCACCCATATATCGATGTCTCCGGGTTGCCGTTCGTCGGGGTGAGGATACAGTCGTGCGTTGGCTTGTCCCTTCAGTATTGCCGTCTTCCGTCCTCTTTCGCCAAACCATCGTGTTAGCCTTGCAGCCTCTGCGTTCATCTTTGCGTTGAATCCGCGTATAGCTTCGGCTTTCAGGGTCCATTCCATCAGTAGCGGTTTGGGTATGCCAACGTCGCGACTCATCCGATTTACCACACAATATATCACCCCAGTGAGCGTTTGTTGGCATACCTGTATATAAACCGCCTTCCACTCCCTTTCCGAGAGTGTCATTGGCTCATAAGGTTCGCAGCCCACAGCCATTCTCATCAGCCGTATCAATGTCCCCTTTGTGTCATTCATTTCTCATCTGCATATAATTGACTGCAAAGATACTCATTTTAGTGGAAATAAGCAAAATAATTCTGAAGAAAAAAGCAAATCAACTGCGAATTAGTGCTTTTTCTCCACAGATTTCCACAGATGATATTTTTTATTGAATTATCACCCAAGCCCTGAAAGGGCAACATAACATGCACAGCCAAGCCCAGGAGGGGCGACATAACATAGCACAGCTAAGCCCAGAAGGGGCGACATAACATGCACAGCCAAGCCCTGGAGGGGCGACATAACATAGCACAGGGCGTGAGCCCTGTGTGTATGACATTTCCCAACAACCTCCCTCCCCCTCCACGCGCCAACGGCGCGTGGAGGGGGAGGTAAAAAGACACATTGAGATAGGGCTCATGCCCTATCCTGTGTTATGTCGCCCTTCCAGGGCTATACATCTGAGAGGAAAGGGTCATGGGGCCAGGTACATTGGTTCACTCTTTAGGGTAGATGAACCTGTCCCCGATGATTCAAATCTTCTATGCAAATTCTATGCTCATATGTTTTCCCAACCCACTACATATTCGGAACAAAGTGTTGAGCATAATATCAGATTTCCCATTTTCAATACGGGAAATATAACTTTTCTTAGTGCCAACCCTTAAAGCCAACTCCTCTTGTGTGAGTCCAGCCTTGCATCTCATATCTTTAATAATTTCTCCTATTATGAAAGCATCACATTCCGAGTCAAAGGAAGCTCTTTCAGGTGTTCCTATCTTCCCGAAATCCTCATCTATCAAATCCTCAATAGGAGTCAAATGCAATCTTTTCATTTCTTCTTTATTCATAGCCGTTCTTCTTTTTTAGTTCAAAATACTCTTTCATTATTCTCTTAGCCTTATCTATTTCATTAGATGGCGTTTTGTCAGCGATATATGTTTCCTCCATCTTCTATTCTTATTTCATATAAACCATCACATCCTTTAATCGCTTTTAAATATTTCACTGAAATTACTTCAAATGTCATAATGAGTGTAAACACATAGTATATTTTTGCCAATGTGCTTTTTGCCAATTTTTTCTTGAATTGGATAAAATAATCTTTATATGGCAAAATTTGCCGAATATATTTTCTGTTTACCATTATATGATTTTTGCTGCAAAGTTAACCAATCAGTGAACAAATTCCAAGAAAACGATATTATATTTAGTATTTATTAACCTATTTTTCCTCATTATCCCCTGACAGGGTCATGGGTTCACTTCAAACCTTTCAGTTGGCTGATATTTCTTCGGCAGCGTTGCGTCCGGCAATCTTTCCGTTCACCACAATGTCGCCAACGCCGTTGCCTCCCAGTCTGTTAGCTCCGTGAAGTCCTCCTGTCACCTCGCCTGCGGCATAGAGTCCGGGCACTACGGTGTTGTCTATTCGCAGCACGTGCATATCCTTGTCAACCTTTATACCGCCCATGGTGTGGTGTATGGCTGGAGTAACGCACACGGAATAGTATGGAGGTACGTTGAGTGGGGCTGTCAGTGCGGTGGCGCTTCGTCCGAAGTCCTCGTCGCAGCCGTTTTGCTGCATCTTGGTATATCGGGCCATGGTGGCGGTAAGCACATCTATCGGCAATCCTGTCTTTTCGGCAATTTCCTCAATGGTCTGAGCCTCCTTCAGAACGCCCTGGTTGTAGTATGTCTCAATGGCTGCGAGAGATTTGCGCACTTGGTCGTCGAATATCAGAAACGCCATGTTGCCAGTCTGGCTTAGTATGGCATCAGACACTACGTCGCGCGTCTGCATCTCGTCCACAAACCTCTTTCCCCCGGCATTCACGAGTATGGCGCCATTGCCTCTAACAGCCTCAGTAATAAGAATATGGTTCACGTATTCAGCGGTGGGGTGAATTTGTATCTGCTCGAGCTGTATCATGCTTCCTCCTATGGCTTCAACCCATGAGAAGGCGTCGCCTGTGGCACCCTTGTGGTTGAGGGTTGGAAAGCCCTTCAGTTGTGGGCAGTATTTTGTAACCATTTCGATGTTTGCGCCGAAGCCTCCGGTGGCAATCACCACAGCCTTCGCTTTCAGCTGGTATGTGCTGCCGTCGCGGTTTTCCACCTTCACACCGCACACTCTCTCGCCTTCCATTATGAGTCCTGTGACCTTGTTGCTGGTGCGTATCTCCACATTTTCCGATTCCGAAGCCTCCTTTAGCACTTTCATCAGGTGGGGTCCTATGGCGGTGCCGCCTTGTGGGCGATGGGTGCGTTTTGCGCTGCTTCCACCCATGAGTCCTATGTCGCTGAGGTCTGCGCCGAGGCTTATTAGCCAGTCGATGGTGAGAGGACCGTTGGCCACGAAGCTTCTCACGAGTTCCGGGTCGTTGAGGTAGTGCCCGCCCTTCATGGTGTCGTCGAAGAAGAGGTCTTTGGAGTCTTCTATGCCGAGGTTTTTCTGTATGGATGTCTCTGCCGCGTTTATTCCTCCAGTGGAGAAGTTGGTGTTACCTCCCACGATGCCTTGTTTTTCAATCACTGTCACGTTGTAGCCTTTTGAGGCAGCTTCTACGGCGGCACATAGTCCGGCACCACCTGCTCCGATTACCACTATGTCGCAATATCCGTCGGCATATATCTTCTCCTCTTCGGTTTTTTCGCCTTTTGAAGTGGCAATGGCCATGTTTAGAGCGTCTATAATTCCAGTAGAGGTGAGTGTGGCACCTGTCACTCCGTCGGTGTCAAGCGAAAGGTAGTCAGTGCGCCCTATTGCATTGTCGAGCACTTCATTGAGCGCTGCTTGTGCAAATGATGATTCAGACTGGCTGATGACCTTTGCGTCGGTTATGGTGTTGTTAGTCACGGTGATGCGAACGAGAATAGTACCTCCCCGCCCTTCGCCTGTTCCTTCCCACACTCCGTCCCGCATGGTTGTACCAATAGTGTTGTCACTCACTGTACATGCCGTGATTGCTATCTGCATAAGTATTGATGTAATAACAACCCACGTAGCGGATAATTTTGTCTTCATTAATATATAAATTAGTTTTCGAGCGACTTACGGGCTATTGGGAATGTGAAGTAGGTGTTGGGGAAGGGCTCGTCCAAAAGCGTGAAGTGCCACCACTCGCACTCGTAGGGCTTGAAACCGTGTGAGGTCATGGCCTTCTGGAGTATCATTCGGTTGTCGTATTGTTGTTGGGTGATAGGCTTGTAGGCGCCTATGGGTTGTCTAGGCTGTACGTCGGGGTGTGATGCCACGCCAAAGTAGTCGTAGGTGCATCCCATGTCCACTTCCTTCTCCAATGTCATGTCGAAGAGTGTGAGGTCGATCGTGCTGCCACGAGTGTGTCCCGACTTCTCGGCAATGTATTCTCGAGGTACAAGCACCGACTTGTCAAGTTCGGGATAGAAATACTGCTTCATCAGTGTGTCTTCCACATTCTTTGCCCATTCCATGAAGTAGTCAACGGCTTTCTGCGGTCTGTAACCGTCGAATATCTTCAGTCGGTATCCTTGCTTAATGAGGTCGTCGCTAACTTTCTTAAGCGAGTCGGCGGCCTGACGTGTGAGCATGGCTATCGGTTCCTCGTAGCCTGGTATGCGGCGACCGATGAAGTTATAGGTGCTGTAGTAGCGGATTTCGAGTATCACATCGGGCACTACATCAGTAAGCACAACAAACTGTGAGGTTTCCTCTTCGGGAGCCTTTGTCTTTGTTTCCTCATTGCTTGAGCATGCTGTGAGGCTGGTGCAAAAATAAAGCAGCATAGCAATCGCAGCTAAGTGTTTAATCTTTCTCATGATTATATAAGTTTTATAGTCTTGCATATTTTCAGTGCAAAAATAGACATTTTTTTTTGAAACCTTCTAAATTTTAAACAGAAACACTCCCTACTTAACTTTTTTTATTAGTAAGCGTCTCCGCGATGTAGGGAAGGTGGAAAGAAGCGAAATAATGTTAAAATCGCAAAAAATCCAATGTCATTCGAAAAATAATTGTTATTTTTGCGACATAAAATAATCAGCAGACTTTTTGATGATATGAAGAATTTGTTTATTTCCCTGCTGCTCTGTATCCTGGCAATGGGAGCACAGGCACAACTGAAACCTCGTGTGGTGATCTTGACTGACATCGGACAACCGGATCTTGAACCTGATGATACGGAGTCGCTGGTGCATCTGCTTTGCTATGCCGACCAACTGGAGATTGAGGGTATCATCACCTCGACGGGCTGGAACTGCGACCCTTATCCCACGAAGAGCGCTGCCTATCGTGATTCGGTGGTAGAGGCTTACGGGGCGGATGTGCATAACTTGATGAAACGATCTGACCAAATGGCTTTTCTCAGCTTAGAGAAAGAGAATGGTTGTCAGGAGATGGGCTACTGGCCAAGTGTGGAGTACATTCGTAGCCGGAGTGTGATGGGTAGTCAACGGGCTGGCATCAAGGTGATTGGCAGCGACAACGACAGCGAGGGTAGCGAACTGATTATCCGTCTGGCTGACGAGAAGGATGAGCGTCCCATCTGGGTTTGTGCGTGGGGTGGTGCCAACACATTGGCTCAGGCAATCTGGAAGGTGAAGCAGACGCGCACGCCCGAACAGCTGAAGGCGTTTCTGCATAAGCTCCGTCTATACACCATCACTGATCAGGATATGGTGTATGCAATGCGCATGGATCTGGCATACAGCTCTCATCAGTGGATGCGCAGGGAGTTTGCCAGAGATCTTCTGTTTGTGTGGGATGAAGGCACATGGCAGTTGCAATGCAGTCTCGGACAGGATTACTGGCAGCTGATCAGAACGCAGATTCAGGGACATGCAACTTTGGGCAGACAGTATCCTGATTTTAAATATGGTGTGGAGGGTGATACACCTTCGTTTCTGAACGTAATTCCCAATGGTCTGCACAATCCTGAAGAACCGATGCAGGTGGGTTGGGGCGGTTATCATATTTGGACAATGACCAAGGACTCGACAACCTGTGCGTGGACCAGTTGGCAGGAGCCTGTGAAGAGCATCTCGGAAACGTATTACAGACAGTTCTATCCTTCACAACTTAACGACTTCATCGCCCGCATCGAATGGGCTGAGAAGGGACAGGGTAACCATAATCCGGTAGCTGTCGTCAATGGTGAGAACGGAACTGATGCTATCGTCATCATGGCAAAGGCTGGGCAGACCATCAGTCTAGACGCTTCTGCGTCATTCGACCCCGATGGTGATGGGCTCACCTTCAAATGGTGGCAACAGGATGGTATCAGTCAGGCAAAGGCAACTGTCAGCAATGCCACTTCTTCGACAGTTAAAGTGGACATGCCAACAACTTTTGCAAACGATGAGATTCACATTATCTGCGAGGTACACGATCAAAGCAAGTACGCCTTGCCCGCTTATCGCAGAGTCATCATCAAACCGACAGAATGACGAATATCACTTTCCCACGCAGAATCTACTTTCCGATGCAGAAGTTACTATCTGCAAATCTCAGGTATTGATCAGAGTTATCGACTTCTCTTTCTTTTGGTAGGCAATCGTATCTCTATTTATCGTTTTTTTTATGCTTGCTTTTTGCTTTCAAATTCGCTAAAAATGCGAATTTGAGGATAAATTTCTATAAAAATTAGCATTATTTGAAGAAAATGTTTGGTAGGGTAAAATAAAAAGAGTATTTTTGCAACAAATTTAGGCTGTTATTCATAAAATAAACGAAGATGGCAACAAAAATACAGCAAATATTAGAGACGGCACCCAACGAATCAGTCTTATTTGGTTCGTGGCTTTCAAGTCAAGGCTTGGATGCTCGTGGTCAGTATGCTTATATGAAAAGTGGATGGCTTGACCGTATATCGAAAGGGGTTTATAAGATACACGGGACAGAACCAAGCCTATTTGCTGCTGTATCGTCATACAACACGCAACTTAGTAAGAGTTGTGTTGTAGGTGCATATACAGCTTTGGAACTCCGCGGATACTCCCATTACTTGTCAATGGGGAAGCCTAAGGCTTATTTGTTTACAGACAAAAGCAATAAGTTACCTTTGTGGTTACTAAAAGAGGAGTGGGATATGACGATAAAATACATGACTACCTCTTTCTTGGGTGATGAACTGTTGGGTGTAGAAGCCATGACTGTCAATCAATATGATTTGCTTGTTTCATCTCCAGAGCGTGCTATATTGGAGTGTCTGAACTTGCCGGATGCATCATCATCTTTGCTCGACATCTATTATATCATGGAGGGTTTGACGACATTGCGTCCCAAGATGGTTCAGACATTACTGGAGGCATGCACATCTCAGAAAGTGAAACGCCTGTTCCTCTATATGGCAGAAAAAGCCGGTCACGCTTGGTTTAAAGCGTTGAAGCTGGAGAGTATAAATCTTGGTACATCCAGGTTTATGATCACGTCAACAGGGAAATACATCAACAAGTATAATATGACAATCTCAAAAGAACTTGCAGAATATGAATGATATAAAATCAAGTGTTTACGCTCAGAAAGTAGAACTGCTACTCCGTCTTATTCCGATAGTGATGGAAGAGCATGTGTTTGCAATACATGGAGGTACTGCCATCAATCTTTTCTTGAAAGATTTGCCACGTTATTCTGTAGATATTGATTTGACCTATATCCCATTGGCTGACCGTCAGACAAGTTTGGATGACATCAATTTGCATCTAAAAGCCATTGCAGATAAGGCAAAGAAAGCATTCAAAGGAATGCACATCGTTCCAAACTTCAGTACCTGCAAACTGTTGTGCGAATATCGAGGTAGGCAGGTGAAGATAGAGGTTAACCAGACCAAGAGAGGAATTATAGGTGGTGAAGTTCAAACAATACCATTGAGCGAAAAGGCACAGGAAGAGTTTTCCCTCTTTTGTGAGGCAAATGTTGTGCCCCTAACTCAATTGTATGGTGGCAAGATTGCAGCAGCACTTTCACGCCAACATCCTCGTGATTTGTTTGATGTGAAGTATATGGATATTCCATTGAGTGAATGCCGAGAGGGACTCATCTGCTGTTTGCTTGGCAGCGATAGACCCATCCATGAGTCTTTTGCTCCACGTCTGATTGACCAGCGAGAAGCAATGGAAAACCAATTTGCAGGTATGACGGATATTCCTTTCACATACGAGGAATTTGAAGAAACTCGTGCAAAACTCATTAATGATGTAAAGTTGTTGATGACAGAATCGGATAAGAAGTTCCTGATTAGTTTCGAATCTGGACAACCAGAATGGGAAGGATATGAGTTTGAATATTTCAAGGATTACCCATCAGTACAATGGAAGTTGCTTAATTTGAAGAAGCTTGCCAAGCAAAATCCGCAGAAGTTGCGAGAGGAGGTGGAGTATTTAAAAGGTGCTTTTTAGTGTATTATGTAGTAGATAATAATAAAATTATGAAACGAGGAATTGAAAACATTGATTTGGGAGACCCGTTCCTATTAAGATTCCTGTTATTGACATACATTATTTGCGTGATATGGAAGGTATCTTTTTTTGAAGGCTATTTGATCGCCTACATTAAGCTTGCTAATAGAAAACGAAATGTTCTTGTATTTCCATTTTGTCAAAACAAAAATCTGCAAATATGGGCATTATTCATAGTGCTTGAAATAAAGCAAATTATGAGCAATATTTGCAGATGGTATGTTTTTCTTTGCAAAATCACTTTCCCACGCAAAATTTATTTTCCGATGCAGAAGTGGGAGAATATGTTGTTGAGAACCTCGGAGGGGGTGATGACGCCACCGGTGATGTCGGCAAGGGCATCGAGACATTGACGGAGGTCTTCGCTCAGAAGGTCGTTGGGGATGTTCATCTCAAGACCATCAAGAACCCGGGTGATGCTCTCCTGGGCTTGAAGGAGAGAGGAATAGTGACGGGCTGAGGTGATGATGGCATCGTTCTCGCCAATCTCTGGGATACCTGACTTGGCATAGATAGCATCGGTGAGCTCGTTGATGCCTGTACCATTCAATGCACTGATGGACAGGGTGGAGAAGGGGATGGATAATGATTGACCGGAGGTGGATGATGGGGTCGCGGGTTGTTTATCCGTCTTGTTGATGACGGCAATAACTTGTTTACCCTTGCATCGCGAGGTGATGTCGCTGAGTTCTTCTTCGGATGGTGGGGTGTCGATGACCCACAGGACGATAGCCGCCTTGGAAAGGGCGGAATAGGAACGCTCAATGCCGATTTGCTCAATGACATCGTCGGTGGTGCGCAAACCGGCTGTATCGACAAAACGGAAGGTGACGCCGTGGATGTCGATGGTGTCCTCGATAATGTCACGGGTAGTGCCATGGATATCGCTCACAATGGCTTTTTCCTCTCCCACAAGGCGGTTGAGAAGTGTGCTCTTGCCTACATTGGTTTTGCCGATGATGGCCACGGGAATGCCTTGCTTGATGGCTTGACCGGTGCGGAAGGAGGAGGCAAGCGAGGTGATGCGGTCGTGAATGGTATGGGCAAGGAGGGTGAGTTCGGTGCGGTCGGCAAACTCGAGTTCCTCATGGTCGCTGAAGTCGAGTTCGAGTTCCATGAGTGAGGTCATCTTGAGCAAATGGTCGCGCAGACGGGAGAGTTCTGAGGAGATGTTACCTCGCAACTGACCGAGGGCCATGTCATGAGATGCTTTGCCCGTGGCGGCAATAAGGTCGGCCACTGCCTCTGCCTGACTCAGGTCCATCTTGCCATTGATAAATGCACGACGGGTGTATTCGCCAGGGTCGGCCTGTCGGCATCCTGCCTCGATGAGGGTGCGGATAATCTGCGACATGATATATCTCGATCCATGACAATATATTTCAACGGAATTCTCACCGGTATATGAATGTGGCGAGCGGAATATTCCCACCATTACATCATCTATGGGTGACGACGAGGAGGTGGCAAGAACACCATAATGAAGGGTGTGACTCTTTGCTTCGGAAATGTTACGACTGAAGAGACGACCTACAATTGTGATGGAGTCGGGACCTGAGATACGTATGATACCTATAGCTCCTCCCGGAGGAGTAGCCATAGCACAGATATTGTCGGATGATTTCATATTCTATCGAGAACGGTGAGAATGAGTTTGTCGATATCGTTTTTATAATTTGTATCGGTGTTTTTGGCACGCCTGTTGGCGACAACCATACAACATGTCATTGCCTTGTGACCGAGAAGACTGCTGAGACCGGCAAGGGCACTGCTTTCCATCTCGAAGTTGGTGATTTGCAACCCGTCGTATTCGAAACTCTCTATCTTGCTGTTTAATTCGGGGTCGGCAAGTGGCAGACGCAGGCACCTGCCCTGAGGGCCATAGAATCCGCCGCAGGCGCATGTGATACCCCTTACCATATCCTCGCCGGCAATACGGGAGATGAGCGAGGAATCGGCCACTGCAACATAAGGCGCAGGCATCTGAGAGAGCCACGAGGTATGCTTGACGAATGCTGCCTCGCAATCAGTGTCGCACACTTCATCGCGACGGCCATAATAGTTGAGAAGACCATCGAAACCGATACTCTTGACAGAGGCTATGAAGGTGCCGACGGGAGTGAAGGGTTGCAATCCGCCGCATGTTCCGACACGTACAATACTCAGGGAACGAAGCTCATCTTTTTCCATACGCGTGGATAAGTCAATATTGACAAGTGCGTCGAGTTCGTTCATCACAATGTCGATATTGTCACATCCGATGCCTGTGCTTAAAACGCTGATGCGCTTTCCCTGATATGAGCCCGTGATTGTATTAAACTCACGATTGGACACCTCACATTCGATGGTGTCGAAATGTGATGCCACGAGTTTGACACGACCGGGGTCGCCAACGAGGATAACACGGTCGGACAACTGTTCGGGACGCAAATGAAGATGGAAAATAGAACCATCATCATTGATTATCAATTCGGATTCTGGAATGTAGTGCTTCATAATATACCTCCTTGTATTTAAGTTATTTACCAAGTTTTGTTAACTCAATCCTTCGTATCTTCTTGGATAGGTTTTTGATGTCTGTCTCATATTTCTCGCTTTGCTTTTCAGCTGCGAGAAGTTGTTGCTTGTATTGCTCGCGTTGGGCTTGTCGGGCAGTGGGATAGGCAATGCGGGCACGCTCCATAGAGCTGTCGAGCTTGTTCTTCTTTCTGAGAAGTTCGTTAAGATCCACATACATCTCAGCTGCCTCGACTGAGCGAAAATCAGAGAGGGTGGTATAGGTCAACTCGTCGTTGATAACAAACTCGAAGTCGTTTTTCTTCTTTTGTGTGAACTTGCGCTTATACACAGCAGTGAGTTGTTCGAGAGCGTCAAGGCGTGCCTGATTACTTGTCCACGTCTGGGATATGCTGTGTATCTCAGAGAGCTGGCGTAGCTGCTCGGGGGTGTATTCATCAACCACATAGTTTTCCCTGACATTATTATATATAAAAGAATAGATGCACACCTTGCCTTCGGGTTGATTGCGGTCGGTGGCAAACCATCCAATACCATCATACTCATCAACTATAAAGAAATAGTCGTTGTCGATGGAATTAAAGGGCATACCGATATTCTCGGGTTTGAGATACGACTGTGTGGTTTCGTCGTAGCGTGTCATGAAAATATCGAAGCCACCGATGCTCTCCTCGCCTTTGGCTGCAAAATAGAGTGTAGTGCCGTCGGAGAGCAGGAAGGGCCAGTTGATGTCAACATCGTCGCCGAGGATATCAAGTCCCTTGAGAGGTACGGCATTCGACCACTTTTCTCCAATCATCTCTTGGGAATAGAGATCCCATCCGCCATCGGCAAACTTGGAGAACACGCATTTGTTCTTCAATTGATTTAGATAAACGATGGAGTTGGGTTGGTCGGTAGTGTTGAAAAATTTATTATAGGCTTGTATGCTTCCCGCTTCGTCAGGAATATTCAACGAACTGAGAAGTTTTGACTTGCTGACAACAACACTGTCGATGAACATCACCTTTTGAGTGAAGTCACGCATTGATTCAAGTCGTTGCTCAAGCTCATTGTCAACGACTGTTGTCTTTTGTTTTACCTTTGCCTTAGTTGCACTTTTCTTTTTCTGCGCATCCACTGACGATGGCAGAATAACAAGGAGTGCTGCTAAAAGAATGTTCTTTCCTTTCATTATCATTCTATTGATTGTTCAATTAATTTCATTTCAGAGTCAAGGGCATTCCATATAGAATACCTTGCTTCGGGATTGATGCTCTCGATTGTATCAAAGAGCTGACGTATGTCGGCGCGATGTGAGACAGTCTCGTAGGGACATAGTTTTATCTGTTTTTGATAATTGCGTATTTCCGCCCATCTTATGATGTCCTTTTCATGTATAAGGCAGAGAGGACGTATGATGGTGAGAGGCATCTTTCTCATTTGCAGTTTGGCTGGCATTGTTGAGAAATGTCCCTGGAAGGTGAGGTTCATGAGTGCCGTATGGATAATATCATCGTTGTGATGCCCCAAGGCAATCTTGTTGCAGTGGAGCGATTGTGCGAGATTGAATATTTCCTTACGACGGTGCCATGAACAGAGGAAGCACTTTGGCTTCTTGGTGGGGATGGTGTCGTCAAAGCGTGTTGTCACGACATGCAGGGGGACGTCAAGGTCGCTGCAGAATGTCTCGAGATATGAGGTGTCGGTGGCATAAGCGATGTTTTCCATCCTCACATGCACGGCCTCTACCGTGAATGACGGGCGCTGGATGCGACTGCGCTTGGCAAGCAGTTCGAGCAGACACAGGGAGTCCTTGCCTCCCGACAAACCGACGAGAATCTTGTCGCCATCGTCGATAAGGCCGTAATTGACAAGCGCTTTCTGGAAGCGGCGTGTCAGCGTCTGCTCTAGCTCCTTTTCAACCTTCAATTTTCAACCTTTCATAAACACCAAGTAAACTGCGCAGATAATCAGGAAGAAAGCAAGGATATGATTCCAATGCAGATTCTGACCCTGAAACAGGATATTCGCTATTACGGCAAACACACCAAGACTGATGCACTCCTGGATGACCTTTAGTTGCACGAGATTAAACGGACCGCCATTACCTTCAAATCCCATACGATTGGCAGGCACCTGACAACAATACTCGAAGAAGGCTATGCCCCATGAGAATGCTATCACACCAAGCAATGGCCATTTGGCCGATATGCCCGTCTCTTGAAGTTTCAAATGCCCATACCAGGCAAGCGTCATAAAGACGTTGCTTAGTATGAGCAATATGATTGTATATAATCCGTTCATTTCGACAACTTATCTGCCATCGCCTTGGCTGCGCGACGACCGTCACCCATGGCGAGGATAACGGTGGCACCTCCGCGCACAATGTCGCCACCGGCATATACCGACGGGCGTGAGCTCTGCATGTCGTCGTTGACGGCTATTGTGTTCTTGCGACCTAATTCAAGTCCCTCTATAGACTTCGGTACCAGAGGGTTGGGGGATACACCTACGGCAACAATCACCTGATCGACATCGAGAGTGACTGTCTTGCCCTCTACGGGTACAGGACTACGACGACCGCTAGCATCGGGTTCGCCGAGTTCCATCACCTGAAGAATGGCCTGACTAACGGCACCCTTGTCGTCGGCCTTGTATTCGATAGGATTATGCAGACAGAGGAAGTTGATGCCTTCCTCCTTGGCATGCTTCACCTCTTCGAGACGTGCAGGCATCTCCTGTTCGGAACGACGATATACGAGGGTAACCTCGGCACCGAGGCGCTTGGCTGTGCGGCAGGAGTCCATAGCGGTATTTCCACCACCTACGACGATGACGTGCTTACCGAGATTGATAGGTGTATCTGTCTCAGGATTAGCGGCATCCATGAGGTTGACGCGGGTGAGATACTCGTTGGACGACATGATATTGATGGCATTCTCGCCCGGTATGTTCATGAAGTTGGGAAGTCCGGCACCAGAGCCTACGAAGATACCCTTGAAGCCCATTTCCTCAAGTTCCTCCACTGAGATTGTCTTTCCGACAATGCAGTCGGTGTGGAAATGTACTCCCATCTTCTTGAGATTGTCGATCTCGACATCAACGATACGGTTGGGCAGACGGAATTCGGGGATACCATATTTCAATACACCGCCTATCTCGTGGAGTGCCTCGAAGACATGTACCTCAAAGCCCTGCTTTGCCATATCGCCGGCGAAGCTAAGTCCGGAAGGACCAGAACCGATGGCTGCCACCTTGATACCATTTGACGGGGCAAGGTCGGGTAGGGACATCTGACCGCTCTCACGCTCATAGTCGGCTGCAAAGCGCTCAAGATAACCGATTGCCACGGCGGGCTCGTTCATCTTAAGATGGATACACTTGCTCTCGCACTGCTTCTCCTGAGGACATACACGACCGCAAACGGCAGGAAGGGCTGAGGTCTGCTTGAGAACCTTGGCGGCGGCAAGAATCTCGCCACGCTCAATATTCTTGATGAACGACGGGATGTTGATGTTGACAGGACAACCCTCGACACATGATGGTTTGGCACAGTCGAGACAACGTTGTGCCTCGCGCATAGCCATCGCCTTGGTGAGTCCCTTGTTGACCTCCTCGGTGCGGGTAGTGGCGCGATATACAGGATCGAGTTCGGGCATCTGCACGCGCTCGATGGCTGTACGCTCCTTGGGTTTCATTGAGGCACGCAGTGCCTTGCGCCACTCAGCGTCACGGTTGGTCAGCTCTGCCACGCTCTCGTTGGTAGGCTCTACATCCATTGTCACGTCTGTGCTCTCTTTCTTCTTGGCTGCTTCCACAGTGGCGAGATGTTCCTCGAAGTGTTCCATCTCCTCGCGCTCCACATCCTTGAAGGTTCCCATGCGTTTGAACATCTCGTCCCAGTCTACCAGGGCACCGTCAAACTCAGGACCATCGATGCATACAAACTTGGTCTTGCCACCGATGGTGAGTCTGCAGGCACCGCACATACCAGTTCCGTCCACCATGATGGTGTTGAGCGATACATCTGTAGGCAGGTTGTACTTCTGTGTCAGCAGACAGCAGAATTTCATCATGATAGGAGGACCGATGGCGAAAGCCTTGTCGATGTGTTCCTGCTGGATGAGTTTCTCCATTCCTACAGTTACCACACCCTTCTCGCCATAGCTGCCGTCGTCAGTCATGATGATCAGCTCGTCGCTTGATGCGCGTACCTCATCTTCCATGATGACAAGGTCCTTGCTTCGTCCGGCTATCACCGAGAGAACCCGGTTGCCGGCAGCTTTCAGGGCTTTGATGATAGGCAGCATAGGAGCCACGCCCACACCGCCTCCGGCGCAAAGCACTGTTCCGAAGTTCTCTATGTGTGTTGGGTTTCCTAATGGTCCCACGACGTCGTGGATTTCATCTCCCTCGTTCAGGTTGCAGAGCTTGGTGGAGGAGAGTCCCACTTTCTGTACTACCAGTGTGATGGTACCTTTCTCGATGT
>JALFCW010000081.1 GCA_022771625.1 Prevotella sp. | reverse complement strand
CCCTTCCGATATGGAAGAGCTTGTAATGAGGGTGGATGAAAAATGTGGATGACTATATGGTCAGATGCTTCCCATGCGAGAAGCCTTGATGCTCATTCGAGAACACATAGCCCAACTGGTTGGACAGGCATTGGGTGTTGCCTATCATGGCATCGATGTTGGTGTGCGAGTGTCCGTATATCCAATAGTCAATGCCGCTGTTGGTGATATAGTCCTCCAGTTCGACGGTGAAAGCCCCGTTTGCCTTGCTGCCCTGAAACTTGGGGTGGAGCATACGGAACGACGGCACATGATGGGTAACGACAATCTTATGGGCAGCTTGAGAATGTGTCACAGCCTCCTTGATGAACGTGAGGCATCGCTCATGCTCGACATTGAATTGGGAATGGGTCATCAGTTCACCTTTATATAATATACGGCGGAAGTCGCTTACAACTTGCTCGGTGAAGTAAGCGTCCTCCAAAGGAATCCTCGACCAAAGGGTGGAGAGGATGATGTCGGTGTCGCCAATCCTCACAATTCCGTTGTAGTGGCTGAACACGTTGGGACGTATCTCCAAAAGATAGCCGTCGGGCAGTGTAGCCACATCGTAATATTTGTAGAACTCATGGTTGCCCATGCAGCAATGCACCTCCTTGTAGTTCTCCGATGCCCAGTCCCAAAAGGGATGTCGGGAGTAGTTATCATCGCCGAGATAGCCGATGTCTCCGGCAAGCAGCAGTATGTCGCCCGTCACCTCCAAGGGGTGGGCTTTTAGATACCGCCAGTTGTCGGCAAACTCCAGGTGCAGGTCGGATGCGTATTGTATCTTCATCTTGGCTCTTCTTTTATGAACGCATTGCGCAGGATGTCCAAATACACACGTATTTGTTCTTCTGTTCGTCCTAATGCGTCTCTCAATGATTTGGAATTTGCCGACAGTTCTTCTTCAATACGCAGGACGAAGGATTGTATAGTGTCCCAAACAGACGGAACCACTACCAACGTCTCAGAGAAATCAGCACCCGCAATCAGTTTCAACACGTCATTGCGGTGTTTCTTGATGTCCTTGGTGTTGACCATGCGTCCAGCCTCGCGTTCTGCCAGCAGATTGAGGTAGGCCTTGGTCTTCAGACAGACAAGGGCATAATGGGAAGCATAGCGCAAACCATCCTCCACGTAGCTGTTGTTCACGGTCAGCTCATAGTATTCTTCATCCATCATGATGGCACTGAGACTCGACACGTCTTCTCCTGTGGGTATCGGCTCCAAATGGAAACCTGAAGGTTCACCAAGCAAGTCTGAGTGCCTTGAAAGAAGTTCTATCTTGGCAGGAAATCCCGGTTTGCCGTCCTCAAAGCGGTACAACTCGTATGCCGGTGCCTTGCCTTCCCCACGCTTGCGCTTGCCATTCCTGTATTGACCCTCCTTTACAAATTGCCAAAAGGCATTCGCAAACTCAGCCGTCATCTTTTCAACTACCAGTATCATGTCAATATCGACCGTGGCGCGTGGTTCCACCATGGTCTTACTCAGTACCGCATCACAGGCGGTGCCACCTATAATCACATAGTTCTCAGAGAAAACACTGAATGCATCCCTGAACTTTTCTATTCCTTTAACCATAATCTGTCAATCATTAATTCAATTTCTTTTTCTACCCTCGGATCATCGTCTTCCCTCAACGAAAGGACAAGGGAGAGACGGTCCACAAAACCAACCTCTTTCTCTATGACTGGGGGATATTTCCACACTTCTATCCTGGTGTCACCGTCCAAAATGTTCAGGTCGGGCAGTGCGCCGGTCTCTTTGGCTTTTCTAAACTCAGGCTCATGGATGACCTTCGTCTGCATCCGTTCCGGATTGAGAGCCGAGTAATGCGACAGGGCATTGATGCCTCCAACCACACCCTGAGCCACTTCTTCGTCAGCGTACCATACCGATTTGATGGGATTTTGCATCAACGGTTCAGCCACTTCCCAGAGTTGTTTGCCTTCTTTCTCAAAGTGAATGCGCTTCGTCCCATTGTTGCTCACATCTACATCAACCAAATAAGTGACTTCCAATTGGCGGACAGCACGGCTGACGGCAAGATAGTTGTAGGGCAGCAGCTTTTCCATGTCCGACAGGGTACAGTCTTCCAAACTCTTGCGCTGAAGATGATACAGCAGCAGGTATTGGGCGGCAGGTTGCAGCCGTTCCTTGTTGATTGGCGCACTATCCCGTGCATTGATGAGGAAGAACGGCAGAAAGACATACTTGCCGCTCACCACAAAATACACACCTTGCTCTATATACCTGTTCCGTTCGTATGAAGCCAATTGATCGAACATCATCACGCATGGCTTCCCCAAAACCGCAGACAGGTTTGATGTCAACTTCTTGCATTGTGCGGGCGTGTGGTGTACAGGCGTTTTGCTTTCCAACACCACAAACTGAACTCCCTTATACTCTATGTCATAGAACGAAAACATAAGCAGTGCATCGGTAAATACACCTTTCAGTTCGCTCCTATTTTTAAGCCGCATCGGAATAGCCTTGCCTGCAATAATTACTGCCTTGTCCATGTTTTAATCATATTTGCACGATTATCAATACTAATGAAAACAGTGCAAAGATAATGATAATATATGAGAATCAAGCATGTTTTGGCGAAAAAGTGCAGATTTGATATGCAATTTCAATGCATTGAAGCCATTTTTACACCAAATGATGATGTTTTCGTCTTTATAATGCCACTCCATGGCTGTTCGTTTCTTCCTCATCAGATAGTCGTTGACATCCTTGTAGTCAGCAAACCTAAGTCAGACGTGCGCAAAGCGAAAAAAGATAGTTCCAATGCGAATAAAAAAAGACGTCAGGACAATAACACAGAGCGAAGAACAAGAAAAGTTGTTGTCAGACCTGTTAGGGGGCATTAGAGACCGCAAGTTCAACATAGAACTGCAATTTCTAGTAGATGAGAATAAAAAATCTAATACCAAAAATTGCAGTTCTATGTTGAACTTGCGTTGCCGTATGTCGCTTGCACTACCTTTGCACAGGAAAATGTACTGTCAGAGCTACTTTTGAAATGGATATGAAAAGACGGAAGGCATCAAGCCGGCAAACCGATAAAGAGCGGCAATGTATAAAGGACAGAAGAAAAGCCGTCCATAAGAAGATCCGAGGCAAGGCATCCAATAGGCAGGGTCCAAGGTTAAGGCCATCCGCCAATGAGAGTGAAGGCAGGATGAATCACACGGAAGGACAGGCATACTCCAAAGAAAGGGCAGCACTGCCGTTCAAGGGAACGAGGATACGTGAGCCAAGGTCAAGGACAGCGAGACAGCAATACAGGAGTCATCCGATAACGTGAAATAAAGATCTGCCACAAGAAGAAAGGCAAAGAGACAAAAGGCATAGGGAGACTATCCAACCGTAACAAAAAGGCTGGACGAGCCTTTAAATGAAGGAGTGAAGGAACACCTCACTCCTTTAAACTGTTTCTTGGAATTAATTATTCAAAAGAATTAACGTTATTGTTATTAATTTGTAAATACAAAAGTATATATAAGCAAAATATAGTATATACTCATTGTTATATATAACATTCCAAAGTAGGATTGAAGATTTTGAATTGCGTAAGATTTGCGTAAGATTTCTCCAAAAGGGCATAAATAAAACTCCGTAAGTTGTTGATTTACAACGTCTTACAGAGTCCCAAATGAGGTACCTAGCAGAGTCGAACTGCTCTACACGGTTTTGCAGACCGTTACCTAACCGATCGGCCAAGGTACCTTGTTGCTTGTTTGCGGGTGCAAAGGTACAACAAATATTTGAATTAACCAAATAATTTCGCCACTTTTTTTTGTTTTTTAACGCAATCTTAAGGAATCACCCACTTTTAACTGATAATCCGGTGAGAGTTTGTTCATCTTATATAGATATTTCAGACGGATGTTGTAGAGCTGGGCAATGCTGTACATCGACTCACCGGCACGCACATAGTGCAGGCGACCCTTGTAACTCTTGGGTGCTCGCTTCGCCTTCTTTGCCAAATAGATAATCTCACCAGGAACAAGTTCGTCGCGCTTGTCACGCTCGTTGTATTTAGCCAACTTGCGATAAGAAATGCCCAATTCATCGGCAAGACTACGGAAGGTGTCGCTCTGGCGTACCTTAATATAATAGTTGCCGTTGAAGGTGTGGATGGCATGGAGGTTGTTGTTGCTGGCATGGTCGCGACTGTGGCGGGCAATAAACTTGTCGTAGCTCTTTGCCTTGTCGTAGCGATCGAGCTTGTAGAGCTGGATTATCTCTATCAGTTTGTCGGCATAACGGGGATTGGTGGCATAACCGGCAGCCTTTAGTCCGCGCGCCCAACCCTTATAGTCGGTCACGGAGAGTTTGAAGAGATTACGATAGCGCTGACCCGAGACGAGGAACTTGGAGTGATCTTCGTAGCTCTCGTAGGCATTATTGTAGGCACGGAAACATTCTCCCTTGGCGTCGTCGTCGTGATAGGTGGTGCGACCAGTCCATCCATGACACTTGATTCCAAAGTGGTTGTTGCCCTTGCGGGTGAGCTCACTCCTACCCGCCCCCGACTCGAACACTCCCTGGGCAAGGGTTATGCTGGCAGGGATATGATATTTCAACATCTGCTCGATGGCAATGTCCTTATATTGGTCAATATATGTCTGATAGGCAGAATTCCATTTAATCTGTGCCGATACTGTCATCGGCATCAAGAATACAATTGCGACAAAAAATAAAGTTTTTCTTCTCATCTGATTTCTTAAATAAACTATTCAAGTTGCAAAAATACTCAAAATATTTCAGATATACCAATTTTTTTATTATTTTTGCAAGAAAATTAGGTTTATTATGGAAGCTAAGAACTTAAACGCCACTATTTACATGGCTAAAATGGAAGAACTCGATGAAAACGACCGATTGTTGGTGGAGATGGCTATCGAGGCAACGGGGAGATCGTATGCCCCCTACTCAAGGTTTAATGTGGGGGCTGCTGTCAGACTTGACAACGGTGTGACCATGCCTGGATGCAATCAGGAAAACGCTGCCTTTGGAGTGACGATGTGTGCCGAGCGCACTGCCCTGTTTGCTGCCGGTGCGCAATATCCCGACGCTACGGTGGAGGCAATCGCCATTGCTGCTAGAAACGACGAAGGACTGACCTACGAACCGATATCGCCGTGTGGCACTTGCCGACAGGCAATGGTGGAGACGGAGACAAGAGGCGGAAAGAAATTGCGCATACTGCTATATGGAAGGAAATGCGTGTATGTGATCAATGGCATATCAACATTGCTGCCGCTCACCTTCTCCGACGAACAGCTCTGATATAGGCTGCCGCTGATTGTTCGGGAGCTATCCACTCATAACAACCTATGGATGGAGACACGGGGGAACGGGGATTGCCGTCGCGATCTACTGACATTCCCGCGCGGGGTAATGCCTTGCCAATGGCGGTGGAGAGGGAATCGAGACGGAAATCATATACAAGGTTGTCGATGTCGATGAGACGGAAATGCATGTCGCCTTGCACACTGTCCTTAGGTGTTTCGAGTAGCGACGACGGGAATTTCTCAGCCACGATAACCGTGTCTTCAATTATCGTGCGCACGATGGAGTGATCGAAGGAGAAATCAAGACTGTCGGTGAGGAACACATCGTCGTTATATCCAGTGACGAGGGTGTTGGCAAAAGATGCCTCCCCTCCCATGAGACGCACCGCCATACCCCTGTTGGCATCGAAGGGATAGAACTGGGCGAAGGTGGAATAGACGACATTGGCCTTTGTATTATAGAGGGAAAGACAGTCGGCAAGGGTGTTGCTTATCAAGGTGTTCCTGATGGTCAATGAGCAATTGGACGCTGCCAGTCCATAGCCTTTGCAATTATGGATGGACACATTGTCGAGAATCAACATCTGCATATCGGTGACTTCGGCTGAATCGCACACCAGGGCATCGGTGGCACTGTGGAGATCGAGATATTTGAAGGTGTTGTATGACGATGACCCAAATAAATGTATGCCGCGCCATTGTCCGCTGACACGATCGTAGGGAAGATAGTCGAACATATTGTCGAGACGGTCGCCACGCATTACGACATCACTGCCGGGAGCGCCCTCTACGGTGAGACGGCCATAGACATCGATGCCTGCCGAACCTCCGAAATAGATGGTGGCGGGAGAGATAATCTTGAGGGTGGCTGTGCTGTCAACCCTTATGCCACGCCTCACCACAATCGGTTTGACGGACGAAAGAGTGGTGTTCTTATCCACTATGAGGGAATCGTAGAGTATGGCATCCCAGCTCCATGCCCGGAGATTGACCTTCTGCTCCACCCCACTCTCAAGACGGAAGGATAGATTGTCTTCGACGAGTTGGGGAATATCATTGCCATTTATAGGCGAGGTGAGTTCGACGAACACACGGATGCTATCGCCCTTGCGCACTTCAATATCCTGTGCCTGACTGCCAGTGGTGTTGTCGAGATAGATGCCATCCACATTCACCCGAAAACCAGTTTGATTACCATGTTCGAGGCGCACCTGACTGACGCGAATGCCATCAGAGGAGCGGTTGTAAGCCCAGAAACCATAGGTGCGCGTGGGGATGGTGCTGAAAAGGGTGTCGAGCGACAAGGTGTCGCAACCAAAGGACAAGAGGTCATTGCGGCTCGTGGAAAACGAGTCGTCATCTGCGCACGACGAGAATATCGCGGCAACAGACATGAGGATATAAAAAAGCCGTTTCATCTATAAGACAAAACGGCTTTATTCGAAATTTATTGTGTAGAACAATAATTAATTACTTCTTGAAGTAACGGGCATAGAGACCCATGAAACCAGCGCAGTGGCGAGCCTCGTCCTTAGCCATCTCATGAACAGTGTCGTGAGTAGCGTCCATACCGGCAGCCTTAGCGTTCTTGGCGATGCGGAACTTATCCTCGCAAGCACCCTTCTCGGCAGCGATACGAGCCTCAAGGTTGGCCTTGGTGTCCTTAAGAACGTCGCCCAGGAGCTCAGCAAACTTAGAAGCGTGCTCAGCCTCCTCGAAAGCATAGCGCTTGTAAGCCTCAGCGATTTCGGGATAGCCCTCGCGGTCGGCCTGACGGCTCATGGCGAGATACATACCAACCTCAGTGCACTCACCGTTGAAGTGGGCCTCGAGATCCTTAATCATCTCCTCGTTGGCACCCTCATTGCGAGCTGCACCAAGAACATGCTTTGTGGCAAAGTTAGCCTCACCGTCGTCAGCGAGTTCGGTGAACTTAGATGCCGGAGCCTTACACAATGGGCACTTCTCAGGTGCTGCCTCGCCCTCATATATGTATCCACATACGGAGCAGATAAACTTTTTCTTCATAATAGTCTTCTTTTAATTTTGTTATACCTAAAAATTATTAATCATTAATGATGATTTCGGCTGCAAAGATAATAAATATCAGTTTTATATGCAAGCTTTTTCACATTATTTAGCCGAATTATCGTTTCTTTACGGGCACAGTGTCGCCTGAAAGGCGCAAATGGGCCTTGATTTGGGGTATCTGGTCGCCCACAGCCTTGATGAGGAGCACTGCCACCTGATTGGCGCCATATATATTATAATGTGTGTTGTCCCAACGGCCTTTGGGCAGTGAGGGATGCTCGCCGGGGGCGAAGATCATGTGGAGCTTCTTGGATGCCTCGCGCCCCAGACCTTGTTCGAGTTCGTGGGTGATGGTATTGGCATCAATGAACACCACTCCCATCTCGCGGGCCACATTGGCGGGAGCGATACGGTAGTCGCCATGGGTGTCGTAGAGTGTGTCGCCTTCGAGGACATTATTGCCTTGCTTGGCGTCGAGGTTGCGCAGTTTCTCGTCATCGTCGTTCTTTTGTACCTTTAGGGCGAAGTTGCGACGGACAACGGCGTTGAAGAGGACGGGAATGCCACCCTTGGAGCGGGTTTCGTTGACAAACTTGCGAAGGTTGTCGTCGAAGGTTGTACCGGGGTCGGTGTGGCGCTCGGGTTGTGGTTTCTCGTCGTTATGGCCAAACTGGATGAAGACGTAGTCGCCTGGTTTGATTTTGGCGAGCACTTTGTCCCAGCGACCTTCATTAATAAAACTCTTGGTGGAGCGGCCGTTGACGGCGTGGTTATCGACCAGGACATGTGAATCGAAATACTGTTGGAGCACCATGCCCCAACCTCGTTCTTGTTTGCCACCGGTGGTGTCTTTGTTGGCCATGGTGGAGTCGCCTATCATGAACACGGTGAAATCGGGTTCATTGTTGAACGACATGGTTAATACTACGAGGGCGATTATGCCCAGAACCATTTTTTTCATTCTTCACTCTTCATTTATAATCGCAACCATTTCATCGGGAGAGATGAGCTGCTGGTCGCCGGTGAGCATGTTTTTGAGGGTAATCTTGCCGGCGGCAATCTCGTTCTCTCCAGCTATGGCAACATACTGGATGGACTTGGCATTGGCATAGCTCATCTGCTTTTTCATCTTGGCTGCATCAGGATAAATCTCAGTGCGAATGCCCGCAGCACGAGCCTTTGCCACAAGAGGCAAGCAATACGCCGTTTCCGTGGCTCCAAAGTTGACAAAGAGCAGTTGGGTGCTCGTCACTGCCTCCTTAGGATAGAGGTCGAGGGCATTGAGCACATCGTAGATACGGTCGGCACCGAAACTGATGCCCACACCACTGATGCCCGGCATACCGAAGATGCCAGTGAGATTGTCGTAACGACCACCTCCCGTGATACTGCCCATGGGGGTATCGAGAGCCTTCACCTCAAAGATAGCACCAGTATAGTAATTGAGACCACGAGCAAGAGTGAGGTCGAGCTGTATCTCGTTCTTCAGACCGACAGTCTTGAGTGTGTCGAGAATGAAGGCAGTCTCCTCCACTCCCTTGAGTCCTATTTCACTATCTTTGAGTACATCACGTATCACACTGAGCTTCTGGTCGTTATCTCCTGAAAGTTGGATAATCGGTTGAAGTTTGGCGATGGCAGATTCACTGATTCCATCGTTGCGCAACTCCTCGTTGACATTATCCAGACCAATCTTGTCGAGTTTGTCGATGGCAACGGTGATATCCACGATTTTATCGGCCTCACCAATCACTTCGGCAATACCGGTGAGTATCTTTCGGTTGTTGATCTTGATCTGCACATTAACACCAAGACGTGTGAATACGGTATCGACAATCTGCATGAGTTCAACCTCATTGAGCAAGGAGTCGCTACCGACGACATCAGCATCACACTGATAGAACTCACGATAGCGACCACGCTGTGGACGGTCGGCACGCCATACGGGCTGTATCTGATAGCGCTTGAACGGCAACTGGAGTTCATCGCGGTGCATCACAACATATCGTGCAAACGGGACGGTAAGGTCGTAGCGAAGACCCTTTTCGCAGATACGGGCAGCAAGACGAAGAGGATTGGCATCCTTGAGTTCGTCGTCGCCCACCTTACTGAGGAAGTCACCACTATTAAGCACCTTGAAGAGGAGTTTGTCGCCCTCTTCGCCATACTTGCCCATGAGTGTCTGCAGAGTCTCCATTGCCGGAGTCTCAATCTGCTGAAATCCATAGAGGGCATACACCGAGCGTATGGTGTCGAAGATATAGTTACGCTTAGCCATCTCCTCGGGAGAGAAGTCGCGCGTACCTTTAGGAATATTCGGTTTCTGTGCCATAGTCTTATTTTCTCTCTATAGTCTGTGCACGGTCGGGACCGATGGAAATAATACAGATAGGAGTCTCGAGTTCTGCCTCAAGGAACTTGATGTAATCAGAGAACTCCTTGGGGAATTGGTCCTCGCTGGTGAATCCTGTCATGTCGGTCTTCCATCCGGGAAGTTCTTTATATACAGGTTCAATTCCTTCTTCAATATTATAAGGGAAGTAATTGATTTCCTTACCGTTCTGCTTGTAGGCGACACAAGCCTTGATGGTGTCGAAACCATCGAGAACGTCGCTCTTCATCATGATGAGTTTGGTGACTCCGTTGACCATGATAGAATAGCGGAGAGCTACGAGGTCGATCCATCCACAACGACGTTCACGACCAGTGACGGCTCCATATTCGTGACCCAATTGGCGGATGGTGTCGCCAGTGGCATCGAAGAGTTCTGTGGGGAACGGACCGGCACCGACACGCGTACAATAAGCCTTCATGATACCATAAACCTCGCCAATACGGTTGGGACCAATACCAAGACCGGTGCATGCTCCGGCACAGATAGTGTTGGAAGAGGTGACAAAGGGATAGCTTCCGAAATCCACGTCGAGCATAGTGCCCTGGGCACCCTCGCAGAGGATAGACTTGCCCTCACGCAAAAGACCGTTGATCTCGTGCTCAGAATCAACAATGGGGAATGAGCGGAGATATTCGATGCCTTCCATCCATTTCTTCTCAACCTCGGTGATGTCGTAGTCGAAGTTCATCGACTTGAGGATAGCCTCGTGGCGAGACTTGCACTGTGCATACTTCTCCTGGAAGTTCTCGAAGATGTCACCAACGCGCAAACCATTGCGCGACACCTTGTCGGTATAGGTAGGACCGATGCCCTTACCCGTTGTACCCACCTTGCTCTTGCCCTTGGCAGCCTCATAGGCAGCATCGAGAACACGGTGAGTGGGCATGATGAGATGAGCCTTGCGAGAGATGTGCAAGCGTGAGCGCAACTCGTGGCCACTAGCCTCCAATGCCTTGGCCTCATCCATAAAGAGATCGGGAGCGAGCACCACTCCATTACCGATGATGTTAACCTTTCCGCCTTGGAAAATACCCGAGGGGATACTGCGAAGCACATACTTTTGTCCCTCGAATTCGAGAGTGTGACCAGCATTAGGTCCGCCCTGGAATCTTGCAACAACATCATAACGCGGGGTCAATACATCGACCACCTTTCCTTTTCCTTCATCGCCCCACTGCAGTCCGAGCAGGACGTCAACTTTTCCTTTGTTCATTGTTTTGTATTTTTTTTATTTTGTTTCTTATCAGAAGTTCTCTTTTGACGAGTCAGCTTTGCCTGGCATTTACTGCATATACCGTAGATATACATGGCAAACGCCTCCGGGCGGAAACGCTTAAGCTTCACATCCAAGAGCTGTATATCCTCCATCTGTGCCGGCACTATAGTGACCTTGCCACACGACGTGCACACCTGATGGACATGGTTGCCGCTATTGAAGCATGGTTCGTATTCCGTCTTGCCACCTATGTTGTGGCGCAATACCAGCCGCAGTTTGACAAACAGGCGCATCGTGTTGTAGAGAGTAGGTCGGCTCACTATGAAATTCTTCTCTTCTTGAAGATAATCAGCCAATCGATCGAGACTGAAATGGGAATTGATACCAAATACCGCCTCGAGAATAGCGTACCTTTCCGGAGTCTTGCGATGACTGTTCATCTCAAGATAGCTGTCAAGCTCTGACTTAGCCGCTGCAAAGGCTTCTCTCCTTAATTTTTCACGCATAATCTGCCTATTTTTTCATTTCACGGCACAAAATTACGAAAAATCCTGCAATTATTACAAAAAATAGTCTAAAAAACTTCTAAATTGACATTTTTCATTGCAGATTTCGCCAATCTCTCATATACAAGTCCTAAATCGGCAAACCTTATGACGCATGTGACCGCAGCTTTACGGACTGCGATCGACGGGCCTTGTATGGCGGCAATGGCCTGGTCGAGAAACTCGTTGATGCCCCTCTCGTTGGGTTCCTGACCATTCATAAACAGGCGCGAGAGTACGTGAAAACCACATATCTGATAGATGGGCTTTGGCGAAGCCATCCATTGGAATGCCTTGTCGGCAGCGTATGGGAGGTATTGGTAGAGATTGAACGATGCCATCTCTGCCATCTCCACCGAGGTGGTCTGTTCCATCCATATATCCACTATCTCCGGCAGCATTTCGTCGGCTGGCATAACCATGGTGGCGAGGATCTTACATTCTCTCACGTCTTCCTTCCACAAGGCGATGGCGAGGTCGCGGTTTTTACCTATTTCCTTGGCTTTGGCCTTGAGCATTGGTACTGACGCGCCCCAGTTGACATGATAGTCGAGGCCTTTGTCGCGCATGGATTGCGCTGCAACGCCGTTCATCATCAGGCGGAAGGACCGCTTTATCTCCTTCAGTTGTTCGTTTGTATCATTCATTCTTCATTCTTCATTTAAATAAGAGTGCCGTATTGCCGGCTATATCTGAGCATCTGCTCGTCGTAGGACTCGGAATAATCGAGGGTGATGTCGGTGACGTCGCCCTGGACATTGAATACGGGAATCATGCGGGGATTGAGGAATCCCTTGTAGGGAGCGATATTCAGACGCTTGTAGCGACCGAGAATCTCGGTATGGAGATCGAGATTGATGTTCACCCCGTAGGTCTCCACCATTTTTCTCGCCGCCTCATAATCGCCCTCGCTCTTTATTCGCTGAATCTCGGCAAGAAGAGTGGCAAACTGTTGTCTTAGTTCTTCGTAATCGTTGACCTGCACGTAGGTCTTGCCCTCGCGCCTTACAAGCGATATGGCATTGCCGTTATCAAGGCACCAATGGGCTATCAGGGCACGATTACGCATGTGAGCCTCCTCAATCTTATTGCCTGGTGCAATGCGCACAATCTGAGTAAGCAGTCCATTCATTATGTAACTGTAATACTGCGACTTATATGCTTCTGCATCAGGTAACAGTTGAAGTTCGATGAGCTTCTTGTCGGCTATATAATAAAGTCCAAACAAGTCGGCCCTTGCCTCCTCAATAGTACTTCCATACGACTTGAGGGCATCGGGACTGACACCCGGGAGGAGTTGACCGCTACCGTGTCCGAGACACTCGTGGAGGTCGGTATGGAGATCATCACACACATCCCCGTATTTGCGTATCATCTCAATCGTAGGCTGGTCGATGGCAAATTCATCGAGAAAACCGTTACCCTTAGCAGCCTTGTTGTAAGCCTCGGTGAGATTGCCTATAGTCACACTCTTGCTACCATGCTGAGCCCTTATCCAGTCGGCATTAGGAAGATTTATACCTATAGCCGTTGACGGATATTCATCACCACCGAGCATGGCGGCACAAATAACATTTGCCGACACACCCTTGACGACGGGTTTGCGGAATCGGCTATCCACAGGTGAATGGTCCTCAAACCACTGTGCGTTGTCGCTGATGGTGCGGGTGCGGCGGGTGGCATCCAGATCGGTATATTCCACAATACCCTCCCATGAAGCCTTCTGACCGAGAGGGTCGCCATAAACCTCTATGAAACCGTTGATAAAATCAACACGTCCCTCAAGACATTCCACCCATTTGATACTATATTCGTCGAAGGTGTTGAGGTTGCCGGTGCGATAATAGTCAACGAGAGTGGATATGACATCCCGCTGCTTGTCATTTTCGGCAAAAGCCATCGCTTTTTCCAACCAATATATAATATGCTTAATCGGGTTGGCATACAATCCTTCAGCGGAATACACCTCCTCGAAGAGTTGTCCGTCGCGCTTGACAAGTCGGGAATTGAGTCCGAACGACGGAGCATTATCCCCTGCCCCATCCTTCAATGCATTGTAGTAGTCCTCAGCTTCCTGTTGGGTGACACCCTCATAGTAATTACATGCCGAAGTGAGGACAAGGTCGTCACCGTCGGTCTTGTTCACGCGCTTGGGCAAATAAGAGGCGTCGAAGATAACCCTCGACAGTATGTCGGCAAGCTCTTCCACCGTCTGTCCGTCGGCAAGAGGCAGTTTTCGGCTTTCCACCTTATTTAATATATACCTGAAATAAGATTCAGAAAAGCCGGGGACAAATTTCTCGCAACCATAATGATGGTATATGCCATTGGAGAACCACACGCGTTTGAGATAAGTGTGGAGAGCCCGGAACTCGTCGTTATCGTGATCGATAGTGAGATCCTCAACGACAACCTCCAATGTGCGTCTGACTAGAAGGTTGAACTTGCCAAACTGGTTGAATGTGATATCACGTCCGTAGAGAGTGGCCTTAGCCAGACAGTAGATGAAGCGCTTTTGAGAAAGCGACAATTGCTCAAACCCGTTGAGACGGTATCTGAGCAATTGTATGTCGGCGAAACGCTCGCCGGTATAGCAAAAATCTGATTCGGTCATTTAACCTTGCGTTTGATTTCTTTTTTTTACCAGATTATTTTGATTTCTTTTTTACGAGGGAAGGATGCTGCTTGAGGTGTTGCAAGCGATATTCCCTCGGTGTCATATTCATTATTTTATAGAATGAAGCATAGAAAGACTGACGATTGGCAAATCCCACCATATCGCTCACCTCCTCCATGTTAAGATCCTGGTATCTCTTGTCAACAAGTATTGTCATCGCTTCCTCGATACGGAACTTGTTAACAAACGAGGTATAGTTCATGTGGAATCTTACATTTACCACAGCAGAGATATAGCGAGTGTTGGTTCCGAGGTCCTCGGCCAATCTCTTTGCAGAATAGTCCTTGTCCTTATACTTCTTCTGCATTACAATGATATTCAGGATCTTTTCCTTCATATCGTCCATTAACTTCGGGCTTACCAATGTGCGATAGGCAGCTTCCTTTTCTTTCTTTTCCGTGATGTTATACTTTGCCATACTCTCTAAATTTAATTGGTTGTATTTATTTTTAGTGCAAAAATACAGTTTTTTCTACAAACTACCTAATTTTCGTACATTTTTTTTCTAAAAAAATCATAACAATGCCTTAAATGCAAAGAAAAGGCTCAGTTGAGATAGACTGTAGTATCATAAATACCAGCCAATTTGAGAGCTTCCTTGCGCTCTACGCATGTGCCACATGTTCCGCAGTGCACTTGTCCGCCCTTATAGCATGACCATGTCTCACTGTAGTCGATACCGAGATTCTTACCCCTGCGGGCTATGTCGGCCTTGGAAATGTTGGTGTATGGAGCGATAATCTTCAGTCGGTTGTATGTTCCTTCCTCAACAGCCTTGCACATGGCATCAACAAAACTCTCCCTGCAGTCGGGATATATGGCATGATCGCCAGAGTGATTGGCAATATATACGGCATTCAGTCCATGCGACTCGGCAAATCCTGCAGCTATTGACAGCATAATACCATTGCGGAACGGAACGACAGTAGATTTCATGTTGACATCGTCGTATCTGCCATCGGGAATGGCAGCAGCGCCCTCAAGAAGCGAACTCTTGAAGTGCTTGTGCATAAAACCGAGATGGATGGTGTAGTGCTTTATTTTCAGGCGACGGCAATGCAGTTTGGCAAATGGTATCTCCCTCATGTTGTGGTTGCTGCCATAGTCGAAGGAGATGGCCATCTTAATGTGGTCCTGATATTCATAGAGCATAGTGACACTATCCATACCACCACTTAATACAATCAGTCCGTTCTTCATTTTGCCGCAATCATTTCAATTTCCACTAATGCGCCCTTGGGAAGGTCGCGAACAGCAAAGGCAGAGCGTGCCGGGAAGGGTTCGCTGAAAAAAGACGCATATACCTCATTCATTGCCGCAAAATCGGCTATATCGGCCAACAGGACTGTTGTTTTCACCACATTTGAGAGCGAGCAGCCTGCTGACTCAAGGATAGCCTGTGCGTTGAGAATCGACTGGCGTGTCTGTTCCTTGATACTACCCTCGGGGAATGTTCCTGTGGAAGGGTTAATAGGCAACTGTCCGGAAGCGAAAACCAAGCCTCCGGCTTCGATGGCCTGGCTATACGGACCGATAGCAGCAGGCGCGTTGTTTGTACTTATTGCTTTCATAGTCATAAATAACAATATTAATTTTCATCAGTGCAAAGTTAGTTATTTTTGTCGAAATTGACAAACTTGTATTGCATATTTAAGCAATTTTCTATTAATTTATGGCATTTTGATTACATTGCCGCAAAAAATTTATAAAATATATGCGAAATCTTTGTGTATTTCATAAAAAATGCCTAACTTTGCCTTCGTATTTTTAGGATTAAGTATTTACTTACATATAAATAATTTAAATTATAGAAGTTATGACAATTGAAAATTTCAATTTTGCCGGTAAGAAGGCAATTGTTCGTGTGGACTTCAATGTGCCACTCAACGAGAATGGTATTGTAACAGATGAGACTCGTATCAAGGGTGCTCTGCCAACACTTAAGAAGGTGCTTGCTGACGGTGGTGCACTGATTATGATGAGCCACATGGGCAAGCCAAAGGGCAAGGTGAAGAAGGAGCTTTCACTTTCTCAGATTGTTAAGAATGTGAGCGACAACCTGGGCGTAGAGGTTAAGTTTGCCGCTGACTGCGCCAATGCCGACGCTGAGGTAGCAGCCCTGAAGCCAGGAGAGGCCCTGTTGCTTGAGAACCTGCGTTTCTATCCCGAGGAAGAGGGTAAGCCAGTAGGCGTTGAGAAGGGTACTCCCGAGTTTGACGAGGCCAAGAAAGAGATGAAGGGTCGCCAGAAGGACTTCGCCAAGAAGCTCGCTTCGTATGCAGACTGCTATGTTATGGATGCCTTCGGTACAGCTCACCGTCGTCATGCTTCTACTGCTGTTATCGCCGATTATTTCGATGCTGACAACAAGATGCTTGGCTATCTGATGGAGAAGGAAGTGAAGGCTGTTGACAATGTGCTCAACAACATCAAGCGTCCGTTCGTGGCTATCATGGGTGGTTCGAAGGTTTCTTCAAAGATCGGTATCATCGAGAACTTGCTTGGCAAGGTTGACAAGCTCATCCTCTGCGGTGGTATGACCTACACATTTGCAAAGGCTCACGGTGGCGAGATCGGTGACTCTATCGTAGAGCTTGACAAGTTGGACGTAGCTCTTGGCGTTGAGAAGATGGCTGCCGAGAAGGGTGTTGAACTCGTTCTTGGTACCGACTCTGTATGCTGCACAGGCTATGACTTCAAGACATTCTCAGTGAAGGAGGGTGCTCAGATTAAGGTGTTCCCCTCAAATGCCATTGAGGCTGGTTGGGACGGTTTGGACGCTGGTCCTGAGAGCCGCGAGAAGTTTGCCGCTGCCATCGAGGGTGCCAAGACAATCCTGTGGAACGGTCCTGCCGGATGTTTCGAGTGCGAGGAGTTTACTCCGGGTTCACGCGCCATTGGCGAGGCTATTGCCAAGGCAACTGCTGAGGGTGCATTCTCACTCATTGGTGGTGGTGACTCTGTAGCTTGTGTTAACAAGTTCGGTCTGTCTGACAAGGTGTCTTACATCTCTACTGGTGGTGGTGCATTGCTTGAGGCTATCGAGGGCAAGGTGCTTCCCGGTATTGCTGCAATCAAGGGAGAGTAATTTAATTACTTCTGAAAAAATAGAGGTCGTGTCAAAAGTAACTGACACGACCTCATTTTATTTTTTATCCTCTTTATTCCGCAAATTATCCTTTTTTGTCTTTCCTCGACCAGTTTTTCAACATTCGGCGATGAAAACGGTCCTCTGCCAATATAACCTTCATCACCTTGCATGGCGACACCACATCAAGCATCTTGTTGTGATAGGTCTGTTGCAGTTTCTTGATGTCAAGGTCAATCTTGTCCCTCATCTTCACAGCTTCGCGACATTCAGCATCGGTCCTTGGCATCTTCTTGTTTGAATGTTTCATCTTCTCGAAATACTTCCTTTGCTTGAAGTACATCTCGCGCATTATAGGGAACAGTCGGCTGCACTCCTGAGGAGTGAGGTCGGCCTCAGCGGTGATAAATTTTTCCAACTCCGCCATAAACTGCTCCTTGGACAATCTGTTGCCTCCAGGGTTCTGGGCGTTGGCAAATGTAGCGCATGCCAACCACAGGAACAAAAATATTATCTTACCAAATTTCATAGTCATTAGATTTTTTTATTCACTAATACATGCATAGATATCACCATTGTCGAGCATGGCACAATCGAGATAGTCATCCACATACTGGTCGTGCTGCTCGATGGTTTCCGCCATCTTAACACTATGGTTCTCCGCCTCAGACTGTTGCCATACAAGGTAGCCACCGAAACAGATAGCCAACAGACATGCCGCATAGAGCAATGGGCGCAGCATCTTGACAAGCGGTTGCTTGCGCACCACTGTAACTGGCTCATTCTCGGGCAACCTCGCCATAAAATCGGCTGCAAAATTGTCGAAATAGCCTTCAGGGGTCTTGAATGGATTTTTCTTTTTCATATTTTATATTCTTTTATGCATTTGACGTATCATCTATCCAAAGGTTTAATTCTTCCTCTCAAAATATTCCTTTATTTTTGTAACGGCTATATGGTATGAAGCCTTGAGTGCACCCTCGGAGGTGTTGAGGATACTGCTTATTTCGGAATATTTCATCTCGTCATAATATCTCATCAGGAACACAGTGCGTTGCACATCGGGCAGTTGGGAGATGGCTTCCTGCAACAAAGCCTCAGCACTGTCGCCATCAAAGTATTCGTCGGCCATAAGTTTTTCGTGGACAGACACACCGGCATTGTCGGTAGTACTGTCGGAAGAGACGATGACAAGCGCTTGCTTATGCCGGATGAAGTCGAGACTCTCGTTGATGGCTATACGGCAAAGCCATGTAGTCAACTTGGAGTCGCCCCGAAATGAGTCCAACGATTTCCATGCTTTCATCAGTGTGTTCTGAAGCACATCGTCGGCATCATCGTGGAACATCACTATGCGCCTGATTTTCCAATACAGCATTTCGCTATATTGGCCAACCAAAATACTGAAGGCCTGACGCCTGGTGGCAGTATCTTGCAGTTGTAGGGCTATTTCCTTTTCGCTTAGTTGTTCCACTTTGGGTTATTATCGGATTTATATATTACTGTGACGTTTCAGCGGAGAAATGGTTTAATTCGCCGATAAATTATTTCGTCATATCCATATACATCGGGATATGTCTGCCATTGTCCGTCGGGACATTTGAACAATGTCTTATATATAATATAAATAGGTACGCGAGGATTCACGTTGCGCGACCTGGTGACATTTGTTGTGTCTTTCTCCCATTTGTCAACAACACCGCCAAGCATAAAGCGTGCCAAGTCGAAAGGTCGTTGCACTCTTATGCAACCATGCGACACACCACGATAAGAGCGTGAGAAGAATGCCGGTGTGGAGGTGTCGTGCAGATAGACCGAGAAATTATTGGGAAAACGGAACACCAGTTTGCCTAATGAGTTACCCTCGCCTCCTCTTTGCGACACGCGATACTTGCCGCTGAGCAGCATATCGGCACTCACATATTCCGGGTCAATCTGTTTTCCGCTACTGCGCTCCACAATATAGTAGTTATGACGGTCAAACCACTCACGGTCGCCCGCATGCCTTGCCACATCATTGCGTATGATGCTCATGGGTATATGCCATTGGGGATTGAAGTCAACGCGCTCTATCATACTGTTAAGCAATGGAGTCTTAGTGTGGCGTGAACCACATCCCACCCTCATTGTCATCACCGAATCAGGACAATAGGCATAGAGTTGGAACGACGGTATGTTGACAACCACACTACGCCCATCACTACTCACAGGCGGGTCGTAGGCATTCCATCTCAACTTTTCCATATTACATATAATGAGTCGGCGACGATCCTTGTCGGTGGTCTCGGCAAGCATAGCCTCCAGTTCGGCATATTCCTTCGACTGTGGTTGGCTGTTGATGAGGAATGTGTCGATGTCGCGCTGCTTGATTCTTGACAGGGCATTGACGATAAACGAGGAATCGGGGCGCAGGGTGTTGGCGTCATACAGTCTGCGGAATCCTAGATGCCGGCGCGACGAGGCAGTATCAATAAGGTCGAGACGGTTGAAAGCGACATACGGACTGACATATCCATACCTCTGACCAGCCACATATCTCAGATAGGCCTTGGTGAGATGGTATTCCGTGCGCGCCATCACCTTACTGATTGTATTGCTGTCGGAGTCGAAGTGACAAGTCCTCATCCTTTCCAAGTCATTGCGGATGGCAGATGCATAGAACGCCTCCTGCGAAAAACCTAATTGTCCCACCGTTGAGATAAATCCCAGAAGAGTATAGGCAGAAGTGTCAACCCCCAAACGGTTGATCCACAGGTATTCGTTTTTGTTGCGATAATAATGGCGTGTATTTCTGTCGGTGGGGGTTGTATCATAATCGTGGAGATACATCATATTGATTTCAGAGCGCAATTCCATACCCGTCACCAAGAAACTGTCGATATACACCGAGTCGGAATCGGATATTTCCAATATAAACTCAGACGAAGCCACACCACCCTTGCACGACAACAAAAGACTGTCGCATGCAGTACCTACGACGACTACAATAAAAAGGAGAATGAGGTTTTTCACTATTGAATTGTCACCTTCCTGACAAAGCAGTCTTTATTCGACTGATTCTCAATTTTAACAATATAACAACCCTTAATCACATTGAGCTCAATACGCTGGGAGTTACTCTCTATCTTCACCTTAGTAACCTTGCGACCAGTAAGCGAGATAACCTCCATATAACATCCGGCAGCTCCATTAACCACGATGGCAGAATTATGTATGCTGATTGATATCTTGGCCTCGTCCACCATCTGCTGCTCATACACACTTCCTGTTGGGACATCTGCAACGACAGGCACCCCAAAGAATAGCGACATGGCTATCATCAATGACATATATATTCCTTTTTTCATCGTATATTGATAAAATTTTCTGCAAAGATATATATTTTATTGCGTATTTCCAAACAATAAATATTAAAAAATGTTGAATTGTGCATTTTCCGTTGCCAAAACGGTGTTTGGGAACACTTTTTTAGCCTCAGAGAGCAATATTTCTTCGTTATTGTATCTTTGAGAGTAATGACCAATTATCAATTGTCCCACACCGGCAGTCTTGGCGATTGTTGCCGCTTCGGAAGCTGTGGAGTGGAAATATTTCTCTGCCCTAAGTTGGTCGATATCCGCATAAGTGGCCTCGTGATATAACGTGTTCACTCCTTTCAACATCTCTGCCAATTCGGGTTTGTATCGGGTATCACTGCAATAGGCATAGCTACGAGGAGCGTCGGCTGCCGTTGTCAGACGTGAGGCTGGGATGACTTCACCGTCGGGGGTAGTCCAGTCAATACCATTCTTGATGTTATTAATCTGACTTATGGGTATGCCGTACATGTCAATCATGTCGCGACGTATATGTGGCAGACTCGGTTTTTCGTTGAAGAGGAATCCGCAGCATGGTATCTTGTGGTTGAGGGGAATAGTGCTCACCGTCATACTTCTGTCTTCAAATATCACGCAGGATACAGACGTGTCGATAGGATGGAACACCACGTCATATTCGATGCGGTTGCAGAAGAATTCCAGTTCTTTGGCAAACAATTCCGAATAGTCGCCCGGGGCAAAGACATGCAACGGAGCCGTGCGTCCCAACATGCCGAACGACGAGATCATACCGAGCAACCCGAAGCAATGGTCGCCATGGAGATGGGATATGAACACATGTCCCAACTTGGTGAATCTTATCCTCGAGCGTCGCAACTGCAACTGTGTTCCTTCGCCACAGTCGATCATAAACTGCTTTCCACGCAGTTCGACGATCTGTGACGAAGGATTGTGACGCATTGTGGGCAGTGCACTGCCACAACCCAATACGTATATCTTAAATGGGTCCATAATCTATTTTGCACGGCCGTATTCGAACACCTCGTCATTCACGTGATATACCAGTGAGTCGGCATCCAACTTGTCGATAGTGTACCAAATGGTTTCCTCCTCATCGCCACCGCCTTCTCTCACCATGGTGATCTCGAGTTTGCCATCGATTATCTTCCATGTCTTGTAGATGATCGACGGCTGCTCAATACTCTCGGCAATGCCTCCGTCTTTTATGCGAATGCCCACCACCGAACTTCCGTCAATAGGATTTGGCATCAGCCAGTTGCCCATAAGCACACTCTCGTTGATAACGGTCTTGACACACTTGTAATCCGGCGACATCACAACAGCAAGACGGTCGCCAGGAGCATAGTTGCCCAAAACCTGGTTGTTCTCCCTTGCTTCCTCGATATTGAGGTTGAGAGTGTCACCCATGTCGTTAAGCAGTTGCAGACTGTTCATTGCCGCATTCTCACCACATAGTCCATAGACTGTGACGTCCTTGATTTTCGAACTGTCAACAAGGGTTGTGTCAGTCATGCCACTTGTTTGCCCCTGCTTATTTCCACAAGCTGTGAAAGATAGACCCACGATGGCGCCCAGCGCCAAAAACATTAATTTTCTCATAATCCAAAATTTTAATTGTTATTCATTCTTTTTAGCTTCAAGCCATAGTTTATCCATTTCCTCCAACGTCATCTCTGTCAGCGGTTTACCAGCCTTAATACTGTGCTGCTCAATATAGTTGAAACGACGTATGAACTTGTTGTTGGTAAGTTCGAGTGCAGTATCGGGATTGATGTGATACAGGCGTGCGGCATTTATCACGCTGAAGAGGAAATCACCCAATTCCTCCTTCGACTTTTCCTTGTCGCCACGGCGCAATTCCTCTTCGAGTTCACCAAGTTCCTCGCGCACCTTTGCCCACACGTCGCCCTTGTCCTCCCAGTCGAATCCCACATTGCGGGCCTTGTCCTGTATGCGATAGGCCTTGATGAGCGACGGCAAGGCATTGGGCACTCCTGAGAGCACACTCTTGTTGCCGTCTTTCTCCTTGAGCTTTATCTGCTCCCAATTCTCTATCACCTGTTGCGACGTCTTGGCATTCTGCATTCCTTCCGCCTCATTGCCGTCGGCACACTCCGGAACATAGGGCAATGGTCGCGGTGAGGATTCTCCCACCTGCGAGGGATGATATACATGCGGATGACGGAATATGAGTTTGTCGGTAAGTTTGTCACACACGTCTGCGATGTCAAACTGTCCTTTCTCATCTCCAATCCTGGCATAGAAGCACACATGCAGAAGCACGTCGCCCAGTTCCTTGCATATATTCGCCACATCGTCCTTCATCAGAGCGTCGGCAAGTTCGAATGTCTCCTCGATGGTGTTGGCCCTCAGACTCTCGTTGGTCTGTTTCTTGTCCCACGGACAATTCTCCCTTAGCGTGTCGAGAACGTCCAAAAGTCTGCCGAAAGCGGCCATTTTTTGCTCTTTTGTATGCATTTTCTTATATAAATCATAAATAATTTGTGCAAAAGTAATAATTTTCCGCGAATTTTTAGTAATTTTGCCACGTTTTTTTATAGGATTTAAATATTTAACATAAAAAATAATGGAACTACAAAGCAAATACGACCCAAAAGAAGTGGAGTCGAAGTGGTATCAGTACTG
>JALFCW010000137.1 GCA_022771625.1 Prevotella sp. | reverse complement strand
GTCCCACCTCTTCCCATTCCGAACAGAGAAGTTAAGCCCACTTACGCCGATGGTACTGCAATGCAATGCGGGAGAGTAGGAAGCCGCCTTCTTTTATGAAAAGCGAAGCCCTGAGAGTAGAAATACTTTCGGGGCTTTTTTCTGTTAATACTATGGGGCTTTTTCATTGTATTATACTTTATATTATTATCCATTATACATTTAAATGTTAAATAACTAATGCTTTTAGTTTAATTAACTAAGAATATTAGTTATATAACTAAAACTTTTAGTAACTTTGCATCGTGAAATTAAATAATGAGACAATTATGAAAACATTGACAGCAAAAGAAGAGGAAATCATGCACCATTACTGGACGTATGGTGATATGCAGATACGTGAGTTGCAATCGCATTATGACGATCCAAAACCTCATGTTAATACGTTAAGTACGCTTGTGAAGATTTTAGAAGATAAAGGTTTCCTTTCACATCGTGCTTTGTCGGCTCGTTGTTTTCAATACTTCGCTATAATCAGTCGCGATGAATATTCTGGTGGCTCGTTGGCTAATGTTGTTGATAAGTTTTTTGGACGTTCTTATCTTAATGCTGTATCGGCTCTTGTGAAAAATGAGAAAATCAGTATTGATGAGCTGAAAGAATTGATTAGGGAAGTAGAGGAGGGATGATTATGGGTATGTTCTTTGTTTATTCCATTAAGGTCGCGTTATGCCAGATAGCCTTTTTCTTGGTATATAAGTTGCTCTTGAGTAGAGACACTTTTTTTCGTTTCAATCATTACTTAATATTGACGATGATTGTGGCGTCCTTTATTTTGCCGTTTGTTGGTTTGACTTTTACAGATTCCAATACACTCAATCAAGGAGTTGTTGAAGTGGAATCAATAATTCTTCAAGGTGAAGTTATTGACGACTTTGCAACTCCATATAGCATATCGTTGGTGCAAGTGTTCTTTATTATATATATTATAGGTGTAGTCTTTATGTTTTTGTCAAACATAGTTTCTCTTTTCCACATTTTCAATCTTATCTCCAAGGTTGACTACATAAGAGAAGAAGACGGTATTAAGATTGTTGTGGTGGATAGCAAAGTATCACCTTTTTCCTGGTTTGGATATGTTGTGATGAACAGAGAAGATTATGACATGGGAAGTAAAACGATTGTGATGCATGAAAAGGCACACGCCCGTTTGGGTCATTCATACGAGGTTATGCTTTGCAATGCAATGATAATGTTCCAATGGTATAATCCCGCGGCATGGCTAATGAAGCGCGAGTTGCAGGATATCCATGAGTATGAGGCTGATGCAGCCGTATTAAGCGAAGGAATCGATGCCAAGCAGTATCAAATGCTGCTTATAAGAAAGTCAGTGGGAGAACGCGCGTTTCTGCTGGCAAACAATTTAAATCACAATTCACTAAAAAAACGTATTAAAATGATGAAAACAACGAAAACAAACAAGTGGCAATGCCTGAAGGCAATTGTCATGGTGCCAGTAGCAGCCTGTGCGGTTGTAGCTTTTGCCTGTCCTGCGGTAGAACGCACTACCATGGACATAGAGCGTGAAACGGAGAGTGCGATTGAGTCGTTAAGTGTGATAAATGTTACTGATGCCAATGCACAGTCCAAGAAGACGGTTGAGCCTCAAGCCAATCAGAATACCAGTGATAAGGGCATGCAGAAGAGCAATCCTCAAGACAAACAGAAGGATAATGCAAAAGTATATGATGTAGTGGAGAAGATGCCTTCTTTCCCTGGTGGTATGCCTGCGTTGTTCGAATATCTTTACAATAACGTCCATTATCCTAAAGTGGCTGAAGAGAAGAAAGTCGAAGGTAGGGTGATTGTAACATTTGTAGTAGGAAAAGATGGTTCGATATCTAACGCGGAACTGGTGCGCTCGGTAAGCGAGGAATTGGACGCCGAGGCTATTAGAGTGGTCAGCAGTATGCCAAAATGGCAACCAGGTACACAGAATGGCAAACCAGTAAATGTTAAGTTTACAGTGCCAGTGACATTCAAGCTGAAAGGGGACGTATCAACCCAAAATGTAAATAAGAAAGAACAGTCAGTAGATAATAATGTGACTAAGGTTGTTTACATAGTTGATGGTCAAGTGGCTCAGAAGGAAGAGGTAGAACAACTATCCCCACTGACTATAGAGTCCATTACGGTTTCCAAGAATGGCGAGCTTCTTGATAAGTATGGTGCTAAGGAAGTAGACAAAGTAGTGGTGATTCAACGAAAGAAACCATAAAAATCTCTATAGAATGCATATGCGTATTGATTGGAGCAGACGCTTCAATACCATAGCCTTCCTTTGTGAAAAGGAGGGCTTTTGGTGTGATTTAAGTTGAATTGCAGTGATTTTCATCATTAATCATTAAGAAAACAAAAAAAAACGTCGATAAGTTTCAATATATCAGAAATTTTGTGTAACTTTGCACCCCAAATGGAGAATATGGACAGATTGAAGTCATATAAGATTGACCTTCACAGTCTGAAAGAAGGTGTGAATACCTTGGAATTCAGGCTTGATGACGAGTATTTCTCAGCAGTTGAAGCCGAGGATGTTCGTCAGGGTTGTTTGGATGCTGAAGTAGAGATTGTTCGTAAGGCAAGCCTATTTGATTTGAACTTCAGTATTAAGGGCACAGTGGTTGTGCCCTGTGACCTCTGTCTTGACGATATGGAGCAGCCAGTGGAGGCGGAGAGCCAGCTGGTGGCAAAGTTTGGAAAAGAATACTCGGAAGACGATGACCTCGTGACCGTTGCAGAGGATGAAGGCATCCTCGACGTATCGTGGTTCATATATGAATCTATAGTGTTGAATATCCCAATCAAGCACGTTCATGCACCTGGTAAATGCAATCGTGACATGATGAAAGCGCTGGAAGCGCATTCCGCCACCCGAAGTGACGTTGAGATTGAAGATTCGATAGATCCACGTTGGAGTGAGTTGTTGAAAATAAAAGAAAAATCAGATTTAAACATTTAAAAAATTATGGCACATCCTAAAAGAAGACAGTCGAAGACTCGTACACTTAAGAGAAGAACTCATGACAAGGCAGTAGCACCTACACTGGCAGTATGTCCTAACTGTGGTGCTTACTACATTTACCACACAGTATGCCCCACCTGCGGCTACTATAGAGGCAAGGTTGCTATCGTAAAGGACGAAACGGCTGAATAAATGGGCAAGATCAACGCGATAATCACTGGAGTAGGCGGTTACGTTCCCGACTATGTTCTCAATAATGAGGAATTGTCGAGAATGGTGGACACCAACGACGAGTGGATTATGACGCGTGTAGGAATAAAAGAGCGTCGAATTCTCACCGAAGAGGGTCTCGGCACTTCCTATATGGCGCGAAAGGCTGCCAAGCAGCTTATCCAGAAGACAGGTGTCGATCCAGACACTATCGATGCACTCATCGTTACCACTTCTACCGCCGATTACAAGTTCCCATCTACCGCTTCTATTGTTCTTGGCAAACTTGGTCTGAAGAATGCCTTCGCATTTGATATGTGGGCAGCGTGTTGCGGTTTTCTCTACACGCTCGACGTGGCAGCCTCGATGATACAAAGTGGCAGATGCAAGAAGATAATAGTTATTGGAGCCGATAAGATGTCATCGGTTGTCGATTATAAGGACCGTTCTACCTGTGCTCTTTTTGGAGATGGAGCAGGTGCTGTTCTTGTAGAGGCAACAGAGGAAGAGAATATCGGAGTGATGGATGCACATTTCCTGACTGACGGCAAGGGATTGCCTTTCCTCCACATCAAGGCTGGAGGTTCAGTTTGTGCCCCTTCGCATTTTACCGTTGACCATCGTCTTCATTATCTCTATCAAGAAGGACGCACCGTGTTCCGTTATGCAGTGACGAGCATGAGTGACGATTGTGCCCTCATAGCAGAGCGCAATGGATTGAACAAGGACAACATTGCATTTGTCGTACCTCATCAGGCTAATATGCGTATTATTGAGGCCGTAGCCAAGAGATTGGATCTCCCGATGGACCATGTGATGGTAAATATCGAGCACTTCGGTAATACGAGTGCCGCTACCATACCATTGGCATTGTGGGAAAACGAGAGCAAGCTTAAAAAGGGTGACAACCTGATATTAACCGCTTTTGGAGCAGGATTCGTTCATGGCGCTTCCTACTATAAGTGGGCATATGATGGTGCAGCTGCTTCTGCTCCGGCAAAATAATCCAGAGACAATAGCACTATTGGAATATAAGCAAGCGCGCTCCTTCGATAAACATCGCAGGGGTGCGCTTTTTGTCAATTTCTATAATTATATATTCTATGCACAAGGCAGGATTTGTAAATATCGTGGGAAATCCCAATGTGGGAAAGTCAACGCTGATGAATCAACTCGTCGGTGAGCGTATAAGTATTGCAACATTTAAGGCACAGACTACCCGCCACCGTATTATGGGTATTGTTAATACGCCGGAGATGCAGATAGTATTTTCCGACACCCCCGGAGTGTTAAAGCCCAATTACAAGTTGCAGGAGTCGATGTTAGCCTTTTCGGAGTCAGCATTGTCGGATGCCGATGTATTGCTTTATGTAACTGACGTGGTGGAAAATCCTGAAAAGAACAAGGATTTTCTTGATAAGGTGGCGAAGATGACAGTACCGGTGCTTCTGCTTATTAACAAGATTGACCAGAGCAACCAGAATTCACTTGCTGAAATAGTTGAAAAATGGCATTCGCTTCTGCCCAATGCTGAGATTCTGCCCATATCAGCCAAGAACAAATTTGGTGTTGACATGCTGCTCAAAAGAATAGGGGAGTTGTTGCCCGACTGCCCGCCTTATTTCGATAAGGAGCAGTTGACAGATAAACCAGCTCGTTTCTTTGTCAGCGAGATTATCCGTGAGAAGATACTGCTCTACTACGATAAGGAGATCCCATATTCCGTAGAGGTGACAGTGGAACGATTCAAGGAGGACGAAAAGAAAATACATATCAATGCCATCATATATGTGGAGCGCGACTCGCAGAAGGGTATAATTATTGGACATCAAGGAGTGGCATTGAAAAAGGTATCCACCGAGAGTAGAAAGTCATTGGAAAAGTTCTTTGGCAAGAGCGTGTATCTCGAGATTTTCGTCAAGGTGGATAAGGACTGGCGCAGTTCCGAGAAAGAACTCGACAGTTTCGGATATAATCCGGAGTAAAATTAGGGATTACGAATTAGGAATTAGAAAATCAAATTTCATTCTTATATAACAGAATAAACATATTTAATTTAATATATATGGGAAACTTAGTAGCAATTGTCGGACGGCCCAATGTGGGCAAATCGACGCTTTTCAATCGACTGACTAATTCTCGCAAGGCGATAGTCAGTGACGAAGCCGGTACGACACGCGACCGCCAGTATGGCAAGTGCGAATGGTGTGGACGCGAGTTCTCGGTAGTTGACACAGGTGGATGGGTGGTAAACTCAGACGACATATTTGAAGAAGAAATACGCAAGCAAGTAGTTATTGCCACCGAAGAGGCAGACCTTGTGCTTTTCCTTGTGGATGTGCATAATGGAGTGACCGACTTGGATGAGGATGTTGCCCAGATTTTGAGGCGGACAAAACTCCCCGTGATACTTGTAGCCAATAAGGCAGACAACAATATCGAGCAGTATTATGCAGCCGAGTTCTACAAGTTGGGTTTGGGAGATCCTTATTGTATATCTGCAGCTACAGGTAGTGGCACAGGTGACTTACTTGATTTGGTACTTGAGAAGTTGAAGCCGGATAATTCCGATATTCTTGAGGATGGCATTCCCCGTTTTGCTGTAGTTGGTCGTCCAAATGCCGGAAAGAGCAGTATCATTAATTCTTTCATCGGCGAGGACCGCAATATAGTGACAGAGATTGCAGGTACAACCCGAGATAGCATATACACTAGATACGATAAGTTTGGCTTTGATTTCTATCTTGTAGATACAGCCGGTATTCGCAGGAAGAACAAGGTGACAGAAGACCTTGAGTTCTATAGTGTCATGCGTTCTATCCGTGCTATTGAGAATAGTGATGTCTGCATATTAATGCTTGACGCCACACGAGGCATCGAATCCCAGGATATGAATATCTTCCAACTTATCCAGAAGAACAATAAGAGTCTTGTGGTGGTAGTGAACAAGTGGGACCTCGTGGAGGATAAGTCGCAGAAGGTCATCGACACCTTCACCGACGCGATACGCAATCGCATGGCACCCTTTACCGACTTCCCCATCGTATTTGCCTCAGCTCTTACAAAGCAGCGTATCTTTAAGGTGCTTGAAACGGCTAAGGAGGTATATCTCCACCGTACAGCCAAGATAGGTACGACAAAGCTGAATGAGGTTATGCTCCCTCTTGTAGAAGCCTATCCACCTCCATCAATCAAGGGTAAGTATATTAAGATAAAATATTGTTCGCAGTTGCCGAATACGCAGATACCTTCATTTGTGTTCTATGCCAATCTGCCACAGTATATAAAGGAGCCATACAAGAGATTCCTTGAGAATAAGATTCGCGACAATTGGAATCTTTCGGGTACTCCGATTAATATATTCATACGACAAAAGTAATTTTTTAATTAGGAATTAGGAATGAGACATATACTTATATTTGTCGCGGCGTTGATGTCTCTATTCGCATCGTGTGGTGGAGACAACGGACCGAGTCGTGAGGATTTTGCCGCAAAGGCCGCAAAGGCATACTACGACAGTCTGTTGGCTGGTGGTTATTCTTTTTTCTCCTCCGGATTTATAGGTACCGACAGTTTGCCTCCACATTACCGGGAACAGCTTGTAGTGAATGCCAAGCAGTATATCCTTGGGCAGAAGAAGTTGCATAATGGAATAAACGGAGTGAAGATAGTAACGGCAAAGACCGATAGTGTTACTAATGTGACCAATGTGTTCCTGATGCTATGTTTTGGCGACAGTGTAAATGAGGAAATCGTTGTTCCGATGCTTGAGGAAAAGGGAGTTTGGAAGATGAAGTGACAAACTATAAAACTTAGGAAATACACAGAGCCACAAAGACACGGGGATAAAGAATCCTCAGCGTTTTTGTGGCTCTGTTATTATTTATAACATAATTCCTATTTTATTTTTTCCATATATGTATTTCTCATTTTCTTGAGCAAGTCGCTGGCGAATATGAAGTCGGCAAGTTTCTGATTCGTTGTTCCCATAATATCCTTGCTTTGTCCTTGCCATTCCTTGTGTCCTTCATAAATGAAAATGATATTTTCACCGATACCCATCACCGAGTTCATGTCGTGGGTATTGATGATAGTAGTGATATTATACTCCTTTGTGATACTGTGAAGTAGTTCATCGATGACGAGGGACGTCTTTGGGTCGAGACCCGAATTGGGTTCGTCGCAAAATAAATATTGGGGATTGAGAGCAATAGCTCGCGCAATAGCCACACGCTTCTGCATACCGCCAGAGATTTCTCCAGGAAATTTCTCCTCGGCATCCACGAGGTTCACACGGTCGAGACAAGTTCTCGCCCTTTTTATTCTGTCGCGCAATGTCATGTTAGAGAACATGTCGAGAGGGAACATCACGTTCTCCAACACCGTTTGCGAGTCAAAGAGAGCAGCGCTTTGGAATATCATTCCCATCTCGCGTCGCAGTGTGATTTTCTCCTTTTTTGTCATTGACACGAAGTCACGTCCGTCATAAAGCACATGTCCACTTGTAGGGTCGAGAAGACCTACGAGATTTTTCATCAGTACAGTTTTTCCTGAACCGCTCTGTCCTATTATGAGATTGGTCTTTCCGTTTTCGAAGGTGGTGGTAATATCCTTAAGAACCTCCTTGTCTCCAAACGACTTGCACAAATTCTGTATTTCAATCATAATAATCCGAATTAAGAAAGTAATTGTGTTAGGAAAACATCAGAACACAAGATAAGCACACTGCTTGTCACCACAGCGTCTGTACTTGCCTTTCCCACATTCACTGAGCCACCCTCAACTGTATATCCGAAATATGAAGGCACACTTGCGATGATAAAGGCGAAGAAAAGGCTCTTGATGATACTCATCCATACAAACCACGAGTTGAAACTGTGCTGCAATCCAAGTGTCAGGTCATCAGGCAACAACACCTGACCAATATACGCCGTACCATAGGCACCCAATATACCCGAAGCCGAACTGAATATCACCAGGAACGGCATTATGGTGATAAGTCCGAGCACCTTTGGCAGTATCAGGTAGCACGCCGAGTTTACTCCCATAATGTCAAGGGCGTCAATCTGTTGTGTCACCCTCATTGTTCCTATTTCCGATGCGATATTCGATCCCACCTTACCCGCCAAGATAAGACACATGATAGACGAGGAGAACTCAAGAAGCATGATTTCCCTCGTGGTATAACCAGTCACCCATCTTGGCATCCAAGGGCTTTGGATGTTAAGTTTCATCTGGATGCATATCACGGCACCAATGAAGAAAGAGATGAGTAGAACGATGCCAATAGAATTGACACCCAACTTCGCCATTTCCTTCACGTATTCTTTAAAGAACATCCTGAATCTTTCAGGACGTTGGAACGTGCGACCCATCAGCATGAGATATTTGCCGAATGAGGTCAAAGACTTGTGTATTAACATCATATTTTTCTTTAAATCGGGTACAAAGTTACTGAAAGTTGCAGACAATACAAAAAAAAATCCAAATTATTTTGTTATTTCCGACTTTTACACTACCTTTGCAGCCATATTTATATAATGTAATGGACGAAAATGCAACAAAGGAGTGTATGGTGCTCCGCACGGAAGGCCTCGTTAAGCAGTATGGAAAGCGTACTGTAGTTAATGACGTCTCCATCAATGTGAAGCAAGGAGAGATAGTAGGATTGCTTGGCCCTAACGGTGCAGGCAAGACAACGTCGTTCTATATGACCACAGGTTTGATTGTCCCTAATGCCGGACATATCTACCTCGACGACCTTGATATCACGAAGTTTCCTGTTTATAAGCGCGCCCGTGCCGGTATTGGTTATCTGGCACAGGAGGCAAGCGTATTCCGTAAGATGAGTGTCGAGGACAATATCATGTCAGTGCTTGAGATGACAGGTAAGCCTCGCGCCTACCAAATTGAAAAGCTTGAGAGTCTGATATCTGAGTTCCGCCTGCAGAAAGTGCGCAAGAACAAGGGCGACCAGTTGTCTGGTGGTGAGCGTCGCCGCACCGAGATAGCCCGTTGCCTTGCCATCGACCCAAAGTTTATTATGCTCGACGAACCCTTTGCCGGTGTCGATCCTATAGCCGTCGAGGATATCCAGCAGATAGTGTGGAAGCTCAAGGACCGCAATATCGGAATCCTTATCACCGACCACAACGTGCAGGAGACCCTCAGTATCACCGATCGTGCCTACCTGCTTTTCGAGGGTCGCATTCTGTTTCAGGGAAGTCCTGAGGAACTTGCTGCCAACAAGATTGTGCGCGAGAAGTATCTCAGTAACAGTTTTGTACTGCGCAAGAAGGATTTCCAGTTGTTGGAAGAGGAGCGCAAGGCCAAGGAGGCAAGCGAAAGTGACGGTTTATAAGTCGAAAAAAGGTTAAAAACTGCAAAATGTGCAGATATTCGCTCAAATATGTGTAACTTTGCACCTCAATTTGAATAACAATAATAATATATAAGAAGAAAGAAAGATGAATATTTCATTTGAAAATCCAGACAAGATCAATGGTGTGCTTAAGATCACCATTGAAAAGGATGATTATCAGGGCGAAGTTGAGAAGACCCTGAAGAACTATCGCAAGCAGGCCAATATCCCCGGTTTCCGCAAGGGCCAGGCCCCCATTGGTATGATTAAACGCCAGTTTGGCGCCCAAGTCAAGATGGACGTTATCAATAAGATGTTGGGTGAAAAGCTCAATGGTTATATCATTGACAACAAGATTGCCATGCTTGGCTCTCCTCTGCCCAATGCTGCTCAGGTAGAGCAGGATTTGGAGAAAGACGGTCCTTTCGAGTTTATCTTCGATATTGCCGTAGCACCTGAAATCAATGTTGAGATTAATGGTAATGACGAGATTGATCATTATTCAATCGATGTTGACGACAAGCTTGTTGACCAGCAGATTGATATGTTCAGAAGCCGTTCGGGTCACTATGACAAGGTAGATGACTATGATGCCTCACAGAACGACATGCTCAAGGGTGACCTCCGCGAGCTTGATGCCGATGGCAATGCCAAGGAAGACGGTATTACTGTTGAGCAGGCAGTGTTGATGCCCGAATATATTAAGGTTGAAGATCAGCAGAAGCTGTTTGACGGTGCCAAGGTTGGCAGTGTCATCACCTTCAATCCCAAGAAGGCATATCCTGAGAACAATGCAGAGATCAAGTCATTGCTTAAGATCAGCGACGAGCAGGCAGAGGCTCTGGAGTCAGATTTCACATATCTCGTAACCGAGGTGTCTCGCTTTGTAAAGGCCGATGTCAACCAGGAATTGTTCGATCAGGTGTATGGTGAGGGCAATGTAAAGGACGAGGCAGAGTTCCGTCAGAAGGTGGCAGAGTCTATCAAGACTCAGTTTGCCAACGACGAGGATTATAAGTTCTTGCTCGACCTCCGCAAGTATGCCGAGAACAAGGTTGGCGAAATCGCTTTCCCCGAAGAGCTTCTCAAGCGCATCATGAAGAGCAACAATCCCGACAAGGATGACAAGTTCATCGAGGACAACTTTGCAGCCAGTGTCAACGAGCTCAAGTGGAGCCTCATAAAGGATTCACTTTTGAAGAGCAACAATGTCAAGGTTGAAAAGGATGACGTACTTAAAGTTTGCAAGGATGTTGCCCGCATGCAGTTTGCCCAGTATGGCATGAGCAATGTGCCCGACGAGTATCTCGACAATTATGTTCAGCAGATTATGAAGGACGAGAAGAATCTTGAGTCATACGTTGAGCGTGCATCAGATGTAAAACTTGCAGAAACACTCAAAAAAGTAGTTAAATTGAACGAAAAAACGGTCTCTTTGGACGAGTTTAACAAGTTAATGTCAGAAAAATAAGATTTTTTAGCAAAAAAACCTCATAAAATAGAAGGTTATCGACTTTTTTTATTAATTTTGTTCCACGAACGAAATAAAAAGGTCGGTAGCCTTCTATTTTTGTCAATATATTGTACGTAAAAAACGATTTGAAATATATAAGAATTATGAATGAATTTAGAAAATATGCGACCAAGCATCTCGGTATTAACGGGATGGTCTTGGATGATGTTGTGAGCCAGCAGGCTCAGTATCTCAACCCTTATATTTTGGAGGAGAGACAACTTAATGTGACCCAGATGGACGTGTTCTCGCGTCTTATGATGGATCGTATAATATTCCTTGGCACACAGATTGACGACTATACAGCCAACACCCTTCAGGCTCAGTTGTTGTATCTCGACTCAGTAGATCCAGGCAAAGATATCTCCATCTATATCAATTCTCCTGGTGGCAGTGTCACTGCCGGACTTGGTATCTACGACACCATGCAGTTTATCTCCAGTGATGTAGCCACCATCTGCACCGGTATGGCAGCCTCGATGGGTGCTGTCCTTCTTGTGGCAGGTCAGGAGGGCAAGCGTTCAGCCCTTCCCCATAGTCGTGTGATGATCCACCAGCCTCTTGGCGGTGTTCAGGGGCAGGCTTCGGATATTGAGATTGAGGCAAAGGAGATTATGAAGTTCAAGAAGGAACTCTACACAATTATCTCCAATCACTCTCATACCCCATTTGATAAGGTTTGGAACGATTCCGACCGTAATTATTGGATGACAGCAGAAGAAGCTCGCGAGTATGGAATGATAGACAAGGTGTTGATAAGGAAGAAGAATGATGAAGAAAACGTGTAGTTTTTGTGGTCGCAGTGAGAAGGATGTCCTGTTGATGATTACCGGTATCAACGGCAATATCTGTAATATCTGTACCGAGCAGGCATACAAGATATTACAGGAATCGACAGCAAGTGCCACCAGGAAGAAGGAAGAGAAGGCTACCAAGGACCTTAAGGTGCCCAAGCCCAAGGAGATAAAGGCCTATCTCGACCAATATGTCATTGGTCAGGACGATGCCAAGCGATTCCTTTCCGTGGCGGTGTATAATCACTACAAGCGCCTGAAGCAACCCGAGGACCCTGATGGAGTGGAGATTGAGAAGAGTAATATTATTATGGTGGGAAGTACCGGAACAGGTAAGACCCTTCTTGCCCGCACCATAGCCAAGTTGCTCGATGTCCCCTTCACCATTGTTGACGCAACAGTGTTCACCGAGGCAGGATATGTAGGCGAGGATGTAGAGAGTATCTTGTCTCGTCTGCTCCAGGTTGCCGACTACGACGTCGATGCCGCCCAGCGTGGCATTGTGTTTATCGACGAGATCGACAAGATAGCACGCAAGGGCGACAACCCCTCCATCACTCGCGATGTCAGTGGCGAGGGTGTTCAGCAGTCAATGCTCAAACTTCTTGAGGGCACGATGGTGAATGTGCCGCCAAAGGGTGGTCGCAAGCATCCCGACCAGGACTATATCCATGTCGATACCCGCAATATTCTCTTTATCTGTGGAGGAGCGTTTGATGGTATAGAGCGCAAGATTGCCCAACGTCTCAACACCCATTCCGTGGGTTTTGATTCAGTGCTCAACACCAAGAAATTCGACAAGGGTAATATGATGCAATACATCCAGCCCGACGATCTGAAGTCCTTCGGTCTTATTCCCGAGTTGATAGGTCGTCTTCCTGTGCTCACATATCTCAATCCTCTTGATCGTGAGGCACTTGAGAAGATATTGAAAGAGCCCAAGAATTCAATTATCAAGCAATACCAGAAGCTCTTCGAGATGGACAATGTAAAATTGGTGTTCGAAGAAGAGGCATTGCAATATATGATTGACAAGGCTGTAAGTTATAAATTAGGAGCCCGTGGTCTTCGCTCCATAGTAGAGTCGATTATGACCGACGCGATGTTCGAGGCTCCCTCTTCTCGCAAGAAGACATTCACTGTCACCCGTGAGTATGCCGAGCATCAACTCCAGAAAGACAGTTCATTCTCAGTATAATAACATTGAAATATATCTAATTGTTATGGCAGACAAGAAGAATTTAACAATAGCACTGAAGAAATACTTCGGTTTTGACAAGTTTAAGGGAGATCAGGAAGCCATCATCAGCAATCTTCTTGATGGCAACGACACATTTGTGCTCATGCCTACAGGAGGTGGCAAGTCTCTCTGTTATCAGTTGCCGTCTTTGCTTATGGAAGGGACGGCTATTGTCATATCCCCTCTCATTGCTCTGATGAAGAACCAAGTGGACGTGATGTGCAATTTGAGTGATAATGAAGGTGTGGCTCATTATATCAATTCGTCGCTCAACAAGGCTGCCATCGACTTAGTCAAGAGCGATATCACGAGTGGTGTGTGCAAGTTGCTTTATGTCGCTCCCGAATCACTCACCAAGGAGGAATACGTAGAGTTTCTCAAGACGGTGAAGATATCCTTCTATGCTGTCGATGAGGCACATTGTATCTCAGAGTGGGGACATGATTTCCGACCGGAATATCGCCGTATTCGTCCGATAATCAATGAGATAGGTCAGGCACCGGTGATTGCCCTCACTGCCACTGCCACGGATAAGGTGCGCACTGATATCAAGAAAAGTCTTGGTATTGTGGATGCCCATGAGTTTAAGAGCTCATTCAACCGTCCCAACCTCTACTATGAGGTGAGGTCGAAGACAAAGGATGTCGATAAGGACATTGTCCGCTTCATCCGCCAGCATCAGGGGAAGAGCGGAATCATATATTGTCTCTCGCGCAAGAAAGTGGAGGATCTTGCCGATATCCTCCGTGCCAATGATATCAAGGCGGCTGCCTATCATGCCGGTCTTGACACTGCAACGCGTTCCCAGACTCAGGATGATTTCCTGATGGAGAAGATAGATGTTATCGTGGCTACAATAGCCTTTGGTATGGGTATCGACAAACCCGATGTGCGTTTCGTTATTCATTACGACATCCCCAAGAGTCTTGAAGGCTATTATCAGGAGACTGGACGTGCCGGACGCGATGGTGGCGAAGGCGTGTGCCTAGCTTTCTATAGTCACAAGGACCTCGAAAAGCTCGACAAGTTTATGGAGGGCAAGCCAGTGGCTGAACAGGACATTGGTCGCCAACTGCTCCAGGAGACTGCCGCTTACGCAGAGTCATCGGTATGTCGTCGAAAGATGTTGCTCCATTATTTCGGTGAGACATACGATAAGGAAAACTGCGGCAATTGCGACAACTGCCTCCATCCCAAGAAGAAGATAGGGGCGGAGAAACAACTCGTCATGGCCCTTTCCGCCATCCTCGCCATCAAGGAGAATTTCCGTGAGGACTATGTCATCGACTTCATTACAGGTCGCGAAACCGACGAGATCTTGGCTCATAAACATCAGAATTTGGATGAATTCGGCATTGGTGAGGATGAGGACGACAAGATATGGAGCCCTCTCATCCGTCAGGCTCTCATTGCAGGCTATCTCAAGAAGGAAGTAGAGAACTACGGTCTTCTCAAGGTCACCTCTGCCGGAAAGAAATATATCAAGAAGCCGCAGCCGTTCCAGATAGTGCTCAACAAGGAGTTTAGTGAGGACGACGAAAATCCCGAGAATGCTATTACCAGCAGTGCCTTGGATCCCACGCTCGCCTCCATGTTGCGCGACCTCCGCAAGAAGGTGTCAAAGAAGATGGATCGTCCTCCTTATGTCATCTTCCAGGATGTGTCTATCGAACAGATGGCTACCGACTATCCCGTCACTCTCGAAGAACTGAAGAGCATCCAGGGTGTGGGCGAGGGTAAGGTTCGCCAACCCTATGCCAAGGACTTTGTCGAACTCATCAAGCGTTATTGCGAGGAGAATGACATTGTTCGTCAGTCCGACCTCCGCGTGCGCACCGTTGCCAAGAAGTCAATGCTCAAGGTGAGCATCATCCAGAGCATCGACCGCCAGATAGCCCTCGACGACATTGCCAATGCCAAGGGTATCGACTTCGACGAGATGCTCGATGAGGTAGAGGCTATCGTATATTCAGGCACCAAGCTCAATATCGATTACTTCCTTGAGGAGGTGATGGATGAAGACCATGTTGATGACATATACGAGTATTTCAGGGAGTCGGACACCGACAACCTGCAGGTTGCTATCGACGAACTCGGCGACGAGTATTCCGAGGATGAGATTCGTCTTGTGAGAATCAAGTTCATTTCTGAGATGGCAAACTGATTTGGAAGGTTGAAGATTGAAGGTTGAAGGTTGAAGGTTGAAGGTTGAAGATTGAAGATTGAAGAATGCAATATATAATTAAAGCACCGAAAAAACTCAATGCAGATGTCAAACTCCCGGCATCCAAGAGTATAGGCAACAGGGCACTCGTTATCAATGCCCTGGCGGGAGGATTGTCTATGCCAGAGAATCTCTCTGATTGCGACGACACCGACGTGATTATAAAGGCATTGCGTGATATGCCCTACGAAATAGATATCAAGGCGGCAGGCACAGCTATGCGCTTTATGACAGCCTATCTTGCCGCTACCCCCGGCGAGCACATAATTACCGGCACCGAGCGCATGCGCCATCGTCCGATAGCCGTGCTCGTCGATGCCTTGCGCAGTCTTGGGGCACATATTGAATATGTCGGCGAGGAGGGATTCCCGCCGCTGCGTATCGAGGGCAGACAACTCTATGGACGCCAGCTCGACATCCCCGGCAATGTCAGTTCGCAATATATCTCCGCACTGCTCATGATCGCCCCGACACTCAAGAGCGACCTCGAGCTCCATCTCACAGGCGAGATATTCTCTCGCCCCTACATCGATCTCACACTATGGATGATGAAGGAGTATGGGGCGGTGGCCGATTGGCAGGATATCGACACAATCCTCGTAAAGGCGCAGCCCTATACCTTACGACCTTATTATATAGAGAACGATTGGAGTGCCAGTTCCTATTGGTATGAGATGATGGCTCTTAGTGGTGGCGAGGATGATGAGGTAGTGCTCGAGGGACTCATCGACGGCAGTAAGCAGGGCGACTCGATGGCGCGTTATATCTTTAGCCTTCTTGGGGTGAAGACCACCTTCGTGCCCTCATCCAAACCAGGTATGCAGTGCGTGCGACTACGCAATAAGGGCTGTTGTGTGCCTCGTCTTGAGTATGACTTCGTCAATGCTCCCGACCTCGCGCAGACGTTTGTCGTCACATGTCTTGCCCTCAATGTGCCATTCGTGTTTACAGGACTCAAAACATTGAAAATCAAGGAGACCGACCGTATAGAGGCCCTTAAGACCGAGGCTCTCAAATTGGGATATGTGCTGCATGATGTTGACGACAGCCAATTGATATGGGACGGTGAGAGATGCCAACCGCAACCCGATGCCGCCATCGATACCTATGAAGACCATCGTATGGCCCTCGCCTTCGCCCCCTTTGCATTTGTCATGCCCGAGTTACGAATCAACAACCCGCATGTAGTCACCAAGTCCTATCCTCATTATTGGGCCGACCTGCGCAATGCGGGCTTCACAATAACCGAAGTCTGACGCCCATGACAGTTGTGGTCGTTCTTTTATTGTCGCTCCTTGTCTTGGGAGTGCTTGCCGCCGTTTGGAGTCGTGTGTCGTCGTCAGGAGATGATGATACCGACGCCATCGTCACCCGTCCCACGTGTGACACATGCAATGGTGAGGACACCCGTTGCGAACAGGAATGTATGATGGAGGCAGCCACTCGCGAGGTGGAATATTATGATGATGAGGAACTTGACCGCTTCAAGGGTCGTCCAGCCGATTGCTATACCGATGACGAGGCAGAGCTATTTCGCGAGGTGCTGTTGAGCATGCCTCAGTCGGATGCCAAGGGATGGAACCGCAGTTTGATATTAAGGGGAATAAATGTCCCCGACCAGATAAAAGATGAACTCTTATTGATGATTGATGGGGATTCTTGAGTATGCATTCTTTCAGAACGCCCTTTTGGGATGTCTGCTGGCAAGCGTCTTGTGCGGCATAGTGGGTACGTATATCGTCACCCGTCGCCTTGTGTTTATCAGCGGGGGGATAACCCATGCCTCTTTCGGAGGCATAGGTCTTGGCGTGTGCCTCGGTCTCAATCCCGTGTTGTCGGCAATGGTGTTTGCTGTTGCCAGTGCCTGTGGAGTGCAGTGGGTATCCACCCGTGGCAGTGTGCGCGAGGACTCTGCCATTGCCCTCTTCTGGACTTTTGGCATGAGTGTGGGTATCATTTGCTGCTTCCTCACTCCCGGGTTCATGCCCGACCTCCCGTCCTATCTCTTCGGCAGCGTCCTCACCATCAGCCGTTCCGACCTCCTTCTCCTGTCGTCGGTCACGGCATTGGTGGTGTTGCTCTTCGCCCTTATGTGGCGCACTCTCGTGGCAGTGTCCTTCGACCCTGTCTTTGCGCGCTCACGTCGGTTGCCCGTCTCTTTGATTGAATATGTGATGATGGTCATCATTGCCGTCACCATCGTCTCCACCCTCCGTCTTGTGGGAGTTGTCCTTGCCATCAGTCTTCTCACTGTTCCCCAGATGTCGGCCAATCTCTTCACCTTCGACTATCGCCGCATGATGCTCCTCAGCATCCTCTTTGGTGTTGTCTATAGCGTTTTAGGTCTTACCATTGCCTATTGGATAAACGTGCCCTCGGGTGCCTCCATTATCTTCGTGTCCATTGTGGGTTATGCACTTTGCCGACTTGTCTTGACCTTCCGTCGTTCCAGTGTTCTGCCCATACTCCTTCTTGCCGTTGTCATGCTTAGTGGCTGCTCGTCAAAGAAGAACACCGCCTCCACCCGTTGGTGGCAATCCTTCAACACCCGTTATAATGTCTATTTCAATGGCAGTCAGGCCTTCATCGAGGGTTCTCAGGAAAAGGAGTCCTCGTCAACAGATGATTACACCGTATTGTTGCCGCTCTATCAGGTGGGCAACAAGAAGAATTACGATATTGGTAAGGCTAAGTTCGACGTGGCCATCCTCAAGGCAGAGAAGGCCATCAAACTGCATAGCATAAAGCGGCGCCCCGAATGGAACAAGAGTCGTCGCAAGACAGCGCGCGACATCGAGTGGTTGGGTCGCCGCGAGTATAACCCCTTTATGTGGAAGGCATGGCTCCTTCTCGGCAAGTCACAATTTCAGAAAGGCAGTTTCGATGAGGCTGCTGCCACCTTTTCTTATATGTCGCGTCTCTATGCCACCCAACCCTCCATTAATGGTATTGCCAATGCTTGGCTTGTGCGCAGCTATGCCGAACAAGACTGGCTCTATGAGGCCGAAGATGTCATCACACGCCAGCGACGCGACTCCATCCACTATCGTGCCGCTGCCGATTGGGATTATGCGCTCACCGACTATTATCTCCACACCTCTGACTATGCCAAGGCAGCCGAGTCGCTCCGTCGTGTCATTAGTCACGAGCGACGCCGCAAGCAGAAAGCCCGTCAGTGGTATCTGATGGGACAGTTGCAGACACTTCTTGGCAATCATTCTTCCGCCTATGATGCTTATCGCCATGTCGTGCGTCTCAATCCTCCCTATCAGTTGGCCTTCAATGCCCGTATTGCCCAAACCGAGGTAATGGCATCCACCAATTCCAAGAAGATGATATCACGTCTTCGTCGCATGGCGTCCTCCGACAATAATCAAGAATATCTCGACCAGGTATATTATGCCATCGGTAATATATATATGTCTCGCAAGGACACGCTCCAGGCCATTGCCGCCTATGAGAAAGGAGTGGAAAAAGCCACCCGTAGCGGAATAGAGAAGGGAGTGTTGCTGCTCACTCTGGGTAATATCTACTGGCAGCGTGAGGCATATTCAGATGCACGTCGTTGTTATGGCGAAGCCATCGGATTGCTCGACCGCGACCGTCCCGACTATGAGGAACTGTCCCGTCGTTCGCTGGTACTTGATGAACTCGTGCCCCATACCGATGCCATCCATCTGCAAGACTCGCTCCAAACCCTTGTCGCCATGCCTGAAGATCAGCGCAATGCCGCTATCGACCGCGTTATCGAAGCCTTGAAGAAAAAAGAGAAAGAAGAACGACGTCGCCAACAGGAACTTGAAGCTGAGGAACAGGAGCGCACACAGTCGGCAATGTCGGGAACGGGTAAGCGACCCACCAATACCGCAGCATCCAAACCCACCACAGCCCAGGGCGAGAGCGGTGTGTGGTATTTCTATAATCCCATGGCAGTTAATCAGGGCAAGGCCCTCTTCCAACAGCAATGGGGTAGGAGAGAGAACATTGACGATTGGCAGCGCGTCAATCGCACAGTACTAAAAATGGAGTCGGAAGAGCAATCCTCCTCTCCTTCCGACAGCCTGTCATTGACAGATGAGGTCGAAGCACCCACGTCGGAGCAGCAATCCACTGATTCCATATCTCCCTACACCCGTGAATACTATCTTTCCCAACTTCCGTTCACTCCCGAACAGAAAGCTGCGAGCGATGCTGTCATCATGGAAGGCCTGTATAATTCGGGTGTGATTTTTAAGGACAAACTCGATAATCTTTTCCTTGCCGAAAAGCAGTTTGCACGTCTCCGCCATCAGTATCCTTCTTGGAGTCGTGACGACGAGACACTTTATCATCTCTTCCTGCTTTATTCGCGTCGAGGCGACAAACAGCGTGCAGACGGATGTGTGGATACCCTCAAGGTGCGCTATCCCGATAGTCAGTGGACACAACTTCTTTCCGACCCGTATTTTGTTGAGAATGCCCGCTTTGGCGAGCATATCGAGGATTCCCTTTATGCCGCCACCTATCAGGCGTTCAAGGACGACCGCCTCGACGAGGTGCTCGCCAATGCCTCCATCTCCGAATCGCGATTCCCGCTGGGAGCCAACCGCTCTAAGGTGATATTCATCAAAGGTATGAGCCTCCTTAATTCCGGTGATGCATCGGGATGTATGGAAGAGATGAATACCGTGGTGAAGAAATATCCTGACAGTGAGGTGTCTCCTATCGCAGGTATGATCCTCAAGGGAGTACAGGAGGGGCGTCGGCTCCATGGAGGTAAGTTCGACATCGGCGACCTATGGACCCGTCGCACTGCCATTGCCGCAGCGTCCGACAGTACACATGCCGACACACTCAGCATTGAGCGCCAGTCGCCCTACGTCTTCATGTTGGTGTTTAATCCGTCCGAAGTGCAACCCAATAAACTGCTTTTTGCAGTGGGAAAATACAACTTCACCAGTTTTATGGTGCGTAGTTTCGACATTCGTGTAGAGGAGATGGATGATGTTGCCCGTCTTGTTGTCAGCGGTTTCCTCAACTACGATGAGGTAGTGCAGTACGTCCGTCGTCTATATTCTGACAAAGATATGCAAGCGCGCCTTTCCGGTTGTCGTCGTGTCATTGTCAGCGAGAAAAACATGCCCCTTCTTGGCAGTCGGTATAGCTATGATGATTACGATAAGTTCTTCACCAAGACCCTCTCGCCCGTAAAGGTAAGCACCGAGCAGTTACTCAATATTCCCGAATCCATAGTGGTGTCCGAACTGCCCGAAGAATCTGAGTCAGGCGATGAGCCAGAATCCGAAGAGGAATACGAATCCACGGATGAGGACGACGGCCTCTTCGACTTCGACGAGGATTTCTATCGCTGACATTCCTCGCCAAAAATCATGGACATTCTTAATACAGCAAAAAAAAGAAAAAATAAAGATATGACAAAAAATGGAACTCTGTTGTGGGTGGATGACGAGATCGAACTTCTCCGTGCCCATATACTCTTTTTGGAAAAGAAAGGCTACGAGGTAGTCACCGTAAGCAATGGTGACGACGCCATCGACCTTTGCCGTGAACGGGGTTTCGACCTTGTCCTCCTCGACGAGATGATGCCCGGAATAAGTGGGTTGGAGACCCTCCAGCGCATCAAGGAACTGTCGCCTTCCATGCCTGTGGTGATGGTCACCAAGAGCGAGGAGGAAGACATTATGAATCAAGCCATCGGGTCGAAGATAGCCGATTATCTCATCAAGCCCGTCAATCCCAACCAGATACTCCTTACGCTCAAGAAGAATATCCACCGCAAGGAGATAGTCACCGAAGTCACCGAGTCGGGTTATCAGCAAGACTTCCAGCGCATTTCCATGGCTATCATGGACAGTCGCACGTGGGAGGATTGGGTGGATATCTACCGCCGCTTGGTGCATTGGGAACTCGAACTCACCACCGCCGACAGTCAGATGTCCGAGATGCTCGCCATGCAGAAGGAAGAAGCCGACAAGGGCTTTGCCAAGTATATCCGCTCCCACTATATGCAGTGGATGGAGAACCTTGCCCCCGGTGTGCGCGACACCTCTCGCCCGATGCTGAGTCCCGAACTCTTCAAATCCACCGTCTTCCCCGCCGTCGATTCCGGCGAGAAGGTCTTCCTCGTCGTCCTCGATAATTTCCGCTACGACCAGTGGCGAGTCCTGTCCTCCGAACTCTCCGACAGTTTCGACATCGACGAGCAACTCTACTGCAGCATCCTGCCCACAGCCACACAATATGCCCGCAATGCCATCTTCAGCGGACTTATGCCCAACGACATCGCGCGCATGTTCCCCGACCTCTGGGTGGATGAAGACGAGGAGGAAGGCAAGAACGTCAACGAGGAGCCCCTCATCCGTACACAGATAGAGCGCTTCCGCCGCCACGACACCTTCTCTTATTATAAGGTGAACGACATCGTTGGAGCCGAACGCTATCTTCAGCGCTATCCACAGTTGGCAAAGAACGACATCAATGTTGTGGTGTTCAATTTCATCGACATGCTCAGTCATGCCCGCACCGAGTCGAAGATGGTGCGCGAGTTGGCCAACACCGAGTCGGCTTATCGCAGTATCACCCTCAGTTGGTTCCGCCATTCGGCAATCTCCGAACTCTTCAAACTGCTTGCCCGCAGCGACTATCGCGTGATAGTAACCACCGACCATGGTTCTGTGCGCTCCTGCAAACCAGTGAAGATTATCGGCGACCGCAACACCAACACCAACCTCCGCTACAAGCTCGGCAAGAACCTTGCCTACGACAGCAAGGACCTCTTTGTCATCAAGGATCCACGCAAGGCCCATCTGCCGTCGCCCAATGTCAGCACCAGCTATGTCTTTGCCACAGGCGACAGTTTCTTTGCCTATCCCAACAATTACAACTACTACGTGTCCTACTACAAGAACACCTTCCAGCACGGAGGCATATCCCTTGAGGAGATGGTCATACCGCTCATTACTTTGAGAATTAAATAAATTAATTATTATGGAAATAAAGATTGTAAATTTGGAACAAATCCGTGAGGCAGCCAAGGAATTTATAGCCAATATCGGAGAGAGAACAGTATTCGCCTTTTATGGCAAGATGGGAGCCGGCAAGACCACCTTTGTCAAGGCCGTATGCGAGGAATTAGGCGTTGACGATGTCATCACCTCGCCCACCTTCTCCATCGTCAATGAGTATCGCTCCGCTGACACCGGCGAACTCATCTATCACTTTGATTTCTATCGTGTCAAGAAGATAGACGAAGTGTATGACATGGGCTTTGAGGATTATTTCTATAGCGGAGCCCTCTGCTTTATCGAGTGGCCAGAGCTCTGCGAGGAGGTATTGCCCGAGGATACCGTTAAGGTTACCATTCAGGAAGAAAGCGATGGATCGCGAACCATTATGTTCTGACATATAAAAACATCTACATTATGGCGAAGATAATCACATTCTTAAAAAATTGGACACTCCCCGTTTCCATGATTAGTGGTGCATTAGCCTATTACATCTGTCGCCAATTACCACTGTCATACGAAGTGAAGTTCGACATACTGACAGTGATCGAAGTACTCCAGCCCGTATTGCTCTTCCTCATGCTCTTTGTGGCATTCTGCAAGATTAAGCCCACCGACCTCAAGCCCCATCGTTGGCACCTGTGGTTGCTTCTCACCCAGTGCCTGCTCTTTGCCGCCGCCTGTGCCGCTCTTTGGTTATATCCATCCACAGGCCTGCGCGTCATCATCGAGGGCTTTATGCTTGCTATCATCTGTCCCACAGCCACTGCCTGTGCTGTAGTCACCCAGAAGTTGGGCGGCGATTCGGCAGCCACCACCTCCTACACCATCATCATCAATATGGTCGTGGCGTTGCTCTGTCCCCTGCTCCTGCCTGTGGCTCATCCCCAGGAAGGTCTCACCTTCTTCCCCGCCTTCATGGTCATCATCCACAAGGTGTTTCCCCTGCTCATTGTCCCCTTGTTCCTCGCCTGGTTTGTGCGTTATCTCATGCCCTCCTTCCACAAGCGCATCGTCGCCACCAAGGACTTGGCGTTCTATATGTGGGCAGTGTCGCTTGCCATAGCCATAGCCGTCACCTGCAAGGCCCTGGCGCATAGCCATGAGTCGATGTGGAATGTGGGCGGCATAGCCGTAGTCACCCTTGTGGCGTGCCTTTTCCAGTTCTCCTTTGGCAAGTGGATAGGCTCCCATTACGGCAAGAAGATGGAAGCCGGACAGGCGCTCGGTCAGAAGAACACCGTCTTCATCATCTGGCTTGGCTACACCTTCCTTTCCCCAATCACCGCTGCTGCCGGAGGCTTCTATTCCGTGTGGCACAATCTCGTCAATTCGTGGCAGCTATACAAGAAGAGGAAGGAGAGTTAGAACTCCTTCAAAACTTACTTTTCATATGATATGATGTCTGCTGTATTGATATTGAAAGAACTGCTAATGTAACATTGAAAGAACAGTCTGTAGTGATATTGAGTGAACAGGCTATAGTGACATCGAGTGAATAGGGTAGTCAGTTACTATCTGAACAGCTGTTGAGTAACTGTCATAACTTAACTTGAGATATGTCCTCAACTGGCTATCGTGTGTATTCACATAAGGCTTTGTATGTGCATCCGAAAGCTTTGAACGGACATTCGAAAGCTTCGAATCTCCGTTCGAAGCCTTCGAACGAAAGTCTGAAACTACTTTTCCCCTTTTTTTTTAATCCTAAACGGTATGAAGAATACATAGTCAAGGTAATTAATGTCAGTCCATCCACTTCTGATAATTAGCTCAGTCATAGTTCCCATTATGAGTATATTTCTTTAGTTTGCCATTGCTTAGAGCTCATATAAATCGTTCAATTGTATTTCTGCTTGTACCTCACCGTAATACTCATTTTGCACAAGTCCATATGTCGTGATTATAATAGAATGAATAGCGCTTTTAGTGCCTATTGAAATGGCTCCTTTGAGTATTTCATTTCGCAAACATCTATAATGCCATCACTGCGATTTATTATAAGGTCAATCTGAACACCACGTCTGTACTTCTTTTCATTAGGGAGACAACGCCATGCATACTCATTTGTCAATATTCCAATTACCTGTGTGGCAATATGTGCTTATCATTACGGTGATGTGGTTTCTATGGCATTTGGATTTAAACCTGCGAAGTGTTTTGCCATTCTTCCTGCTTCTGCTTTTCGCTTCATGGGGAATAGGAAAGGTGGCAACCGATACTCATTCGTTGCTTTTCTGCGCAGCATTCCATGGCATCGTGAATTTCTCGAAACGTGACCTGTTTTCTGACACTAGGTTCACCGTGGCTTTTATCGGCGTAATCGTCTTTTGGATAGTTATGTGGTATTTTGTTGGTATTTACCCAAAACAGCAAGGTAGAGAACAAAAATTACGATTTATTGCACCTTTTCATATATTATAAGGAAATCTATAAAATAAGAAAGCAATGAAAGAAAACATTATTCAGGCTATAGTTGCGGATATGCAGCGTGACTTAGATTGCCTTCAGATTGCACGGCTTAAAGCCGTTCTTCACAAAAAACTGCAAGATGTAGAGGTTACAGAAACCTCTAATTGTCAAGAGCAAAATGAGAAGCGAAACGCGGAACTACTTGAGAGTTTCCTGTCAGCCAAGAAAATTGAAGGCTGCTCGGAGAAGACATTGGCGTATTATAAGCATACTATCGAAAGAATGCTCAAAACGACGGCTGTTGCCGTCTGCCATGTTTCAACATCCATTGATTTATTAGGTCATGTGCGTATAGATACGACACTTCAATATGCCATTGTGAATCAAAATAATGTTAAAATGGCTCACAAAAAATATCTTTGTTGACGGAAATGCCCAGAATGTGCAGATTATTTAGTAAATTTGCGCTCAAAAAGAGCGCACATGGCAAATAAAGACATAATCCTCCAGCAAGGAGAAACATCAGCAATCCTGTCACAAGGCGAGTTGTATAACGATGCGTGTTCCATAATAGAACAGGCACAGGTTTCTGCATACCGTTCCGTAGATGAGATCATCATCAAACGGAATTGGCTCCTTGGCTTACGCATTCATCACGAAGTATTGAAAGACCAACGTGCCGAATACGGGGAACAGATAATTATGAAGCTTTCGAAGGAGCTGACCGACAAGTACGGCAGAGGCTTCAAGAAGAGCAATCTATATCTTTTCGTGTCTTTCTTCCAAAACCATCCAGACTTTTTCCAATTACCGATTGGAAAATCTTTAGATATGGTTGACGATGACATTTTCCAATCACTGACTGGAAAATCTCCCATTAGACTCTCCTGGACACATTATAGCATAATTCTTCAAGAGATAACTGCCGATGGACGTGCATGGTATGAGAACGAAGCAGCCAATGAAATGTGGAGCACTCGTACGCTTCAGCGCAATGTGTCATCACAATACTACCATCGTTTGCTGCAATCGCAAAACAAGAGTATTGTACGTGACGAAATGAAGGCACTCACCGCTCCTTTGCAGGATAAGTTGGAGTATCTGAAAAACCCTGTTGTAGCAGAGTTCCTGGGATTCAAAAACAATACCAATTACTCAGAAAGCAATTTAGAGCAAAGCATCATCGACCACCTAATTCCATTCCTCATGGAATTGGGTAAAGGTTTTGCTTTCGTTGACCGTCAGAAGCACATCCACACAGAGAAGGAAGATTATTATATTGACCTCGTTTTTTACAATTATCACCTTCGTTGCTTTGTTCTCATCGACCTGAAAACCACAAAGTTGCGCTATCAGGATGTAGGCCAGATGGATATGTATGTCAAAATGTACGATGAACTGGTACGTCCTGAAGGGCATAACCCAACCATCGGTATGCTGTTATGTGCAGAAACCGACGAAGATGTGGCTCACTATTCGGTATTGAATGGCAATGACCAACTCTTTGCCGCCAAATACTTGACTTTCATGCCTACTCAAGAAGAACTCCGACGTGAGATAGAACAGCAAAAGGCGTTTTACAGGTTACAAAACGATAAATGAAGATGAAATTACAGAAATATAAATTGGGTGAACCACTGGATGTGAAGCGAGGGGTAAGCCTCACTGGAGCCGATAAAATCAAAGATTGTGTAGTGTGGATTCCAGATTTGGAAGAACAGAAGCGCATTGCTTCCATTCTTTCCGCACTGGATAATAAAATCGCACTCAATCGTGAGATAAATAGTAATTTTCGTGTAACTAAGATACAGGGCATAAAATAATCCCCTTCAGCACATCACGTGCTGAAGGGGATTGACATTTAAGAGAAAACCTAATCCAAATGATATTTAGTACTTAGTATGCGGATTAATACTTCGTATTCTGAGGATCGAAGTTTGTCCAACCGGTCAGCCAGTTGTCGGTGGCGTTGAAGGCACCTACGTATGCCACCTTGTCGAGCCATGAAGAACTCTCACCATCAAATGAGGCAAGGTTGAGCAGTGGGCTTGTGGCTGAAGGCATGAAGGGAGAACCTACGTTGGAAGCATCCTGAAGACCAAGGGCAGAAACATCGTCATAAGACTTGTTCTTGAGAGCCTCCTGGAAGAAGAATGTGTTAGAATATGACTTCTGGTTGGCATCGATTACTGCCTTGTTGACTGCATCATAGAGTACATCGTCATATACCTTGTTGGCATCGGAACCGATGACATCCATACCTGCAAAAACGTTGTTGTGGAAGCGGATGGTACCTGCCTTTGCCTGGGCGGGAGTGTCGCCCTTCTCACCGTCGATAATCAAACCGATGGGGAAGCCCACAGCAACTGAGTTGATGATGTTGAGGCGTGAGGCACGACGAATCTGGAATGCCGACTGGAACTTGCCGAGGGCAGAACCGTTGTTGGGGAATACAGAACCACCGTTGATGAAGTCGGTTGTGTTCTCAAATGCTACACCTGTCTGAGCCTTAGGACCGATGACGGTGATGTTGGAGAATGTGGCATAAAACCGATTAATCATACTGTATAAGTATCAGACCATCCTTGTTATTCCATACCATATTAACAGGGACTATGAACTCACAACTTATTTTACCAATAATTTTTTTATTGTCATATACGTCTAATTTTATCCTATTTTTCCGATTCACAGAATATGTATAACCAATACTCTTGTTTCTAATTCTTTCTACACACAGGTTATACATTATAGTTATGACATCGTTTGGAGGTATGGATAAATATTCTTTCTTAGCCTTAATCAGATATATCCATTTGTTATCGATAAATGTCTGCAGCCCATAGATTCTCCCGATACGAATAAACTTTTTCCCATGATTTTCAATCCTCACTATTACATGTTGTGCATCTTCTTTCGAAACCACAGCACTAATTTTTATAGAATCTTTCAGATAGGTATTCGTTTTTAGAATAGAGTCTTTTTCTACAGACATCGTTCTGCTTCTATCCGTTCCATGTATAAAACATGTCCATACAAAACAAGCTGATATTAATATTATCCGTAATAAATTCATTCTAATTAAGTCTTTACTCATATTAAACTTATTAATATTCGATGCAAATATATTGCAAAATATTGAAACATACGAGAGATATTCCGAGAAATCACATTTTGCATGCAATATTTAGTGTTTCTATACGAAATTTTACATATTTTACGCATTGAAGTAGTTGCTTAAATACAAATTGGGAACATTTGAATGACAGCAATTATCATTTCCCCTCTATCTCAATAACATATTTTTTACCATCTGCGTTCTCGGTAGAAATGCACAGTGCCATTCCATCTTCCTCCTCTTTTCTTTTTCGATTATCCCTTTTCAAGCAAAGGGAAGAAAGAAACGAGGATGATGATTTGGAGTTGATGGCTACACCTCACACCTCTCTTCTCTTTTTCACTGCATATGTTATTTGCTGCGCTGTGATGATGTGAATTTGGACAGGCATAGTTTCAACCGTTCTATTTTTTCAACATTCCGACGCAAAACGTACAGTTTTAGAGCCAAGGCAAAATCCAATCTCCAGTTATATCAAGTTGCCTTTACTTGCCGTGTTTAGCTTGCAATCGGTCAAAATGCCGTGTTAATGAATGTAAACGGCAAAATCACCATTTGAAGCCTAATTTACCTTACTGAACCATCGTCTTTGGATATACCCCACAAGTTTGCTTCCTTGTCTCATTTGGGGAACAATTTCATTTTCAAACTCAAAAGTATATACTGTGTATCAATGACTTATAAAGATATTGTGCGTTTCGAAGGAGAAAGCGCGTGAGTCAGCCTCCGAACTCGGCACTGCACCACCGTTGATCCACACATTATTATATCTTTGTGAAAGGCCCCTCACCATCACAAACTTGTCCTCGATGAGGCTCACTCCCGGCACTCGGCGAATCACCTCGCCAGCGTTGTTATCCTGAGTGCGTCGAATCTCCTGTGCCGAGATGTTGCTCACCACCTGGTCGCTCAACTTGGCAGCCTCAATCATTGCCACGTCGGTGTTCTTGCGTGCCATACCCGTCACCTTAACCTCGCCGAGCACCTGCTGGTCGCTCTCCATTTCAATCTTAAGAGGTTCGGCGGTGGGGGAGTCGGTGGCGCATCCCTGTTCGCCCGCCATAACTGTGGCACCAATGAGTGCCTCGCCTGTTTGCTTGTCAACCACTATACCTTTTATATTAGCAGCAAGGGCCGCGAGGCAAGTGGTAATCAGCAGCATCATAGCTGCAAAAAGTCTTTTTGTCGTGTTCATCTCTTATTCTGTCTATGTTTTCGGCTGCAAAGGTACGGCGGTTATGTTACATACCCGTGTCAACCTTGTTATCAATATGCTACAAGTGTGTTATTAATCGGTTACAGCTTATATTAACAGAATATTAATGTGAATGTAACACGTTTGTAGTATAGATTAAATAATTTTGCGCCAAAATAATAATGAACCTATTAATAATATAAAAATGGAAAAAGAAAAAGAACTGAAGGGAGCTTTTGTAGAGCGCGACCTTAGTTGGATGTATTTCAACCATCGTATATTGCAAGAGGCTGAAAAAAAAGAAGTGCCAATATTGGAGAGAATGTCGTTCCTTGGCATCTACTCGAATAATCTCGACGAGTTTTTCAGGGTGAGAATGGCATCGCTCAACCGCCTGGCATTGTCGAAGGACAAGAATATAAAGGCTGACAGGGAAAGGGCTAAGAAGACCATCAAGGACATCAACCACCTGAACGCTTGCTATAACAAGGAGTTTGAGAAGGCTGTAGATGACATCACCGAGGAACTGGAGGCAAAGGGCATAAGACTGCTGCACGAGACGGAACTCAACGAGGAGCAGCAACTCTTTATACGCCGACTGTATTTAGAAAAGCTCAACGGCAGCACCAATCCTATCTGGCTGTCGCAGGTGAAGGAAATAGGTGCCACGGGCGACGACGGCATCTTCCTCGCCATAAAGCGCATGGAATGGCACGAGGACAAGAAGAAGCCAAAGGTGGATTATGCGCTTATAGCAATGCCCGACAAGGAGTTGGGACGATTCGTGCGTCTGCCAAAGAGCGACGGGATGGAGAATATCATGTATCTCGACGATGTGATACGCTACTGTCTGCCAATGATTTTCATCGGAGAGGGAAAAGCTACCTACGAGGCTTATTCATTCAAGTTTACGAAGGATGCCGAGATGGAGATGGACAACGACCTCAACAGCGGTGTGATGCAGAAGGTGGCAAAGGGAGTGAAAAGCCGCAAGAGCGGTGAGCCCATCCGAGTGATATACGACGACAGTATGCCAAAGGAACTGCTAAAGCGCATCATGTCGCGACTCAATATCGACACTCTCGACACCATCGTGAGCGGAGGCAGATACCAGAACCACAAGGACCTCATGGCATTCCCCGACTGCGGAAGGACCGACCTGAAATATCCGAAGTGGACACCAATACTCAAACCCGAACTCGAAACCGAGCAGAGTATTCTCGACACTATTCGACAGAAGGACAGGTTCATACATGTGCCTTATCATTCTTTCAACAGTTTTATACGTGTATTGCGCGAGGCGGCATTGAATCCTGATGTAAAGGCTATCAACGTGACACTCTATCGACTGGCAAAGGCTTCGAAGGTGGTGAAGGCACTGATATGTGCTGCCCGCAACGGCAAGAAGGTGACGGTGGTGATAGAGCTGCTGGCACGATTTGACGAGGAGAGCAATATCAAGTGGAGCAAGCGACTGCAGGAGGCAGGAGTGGAGGTAGTGTTCGGTGTGGAAGGACTGAAGATTCACTCCAAACTGGTGTATATACAGTGCAAGAGCGGCGACATCGCATGTATCGGTACGGGAAACCTGCACGAGGGAAATGCAAAGGTATATACCGACTATATGATGATGACGGCAAGACCGCAGATAGTGCGCGAGGTGAAGAAGGTGTTTGAGTTTATAAGCAAACCGTTCAAACCGGTGAAGTTCCGCGAACTCCTTGTGTCGCCTAACGAGATGAAACCGAAGATACTGCGACTCATCAGCGACGAGATACGCAATGCCAAGGAGGGACTTGAGGCATGGATAAAGGTGAAGATTAATCATATCACCGACGAGGACGTGGTGGCAAAGCTCTATGAGGCATCGCAGGCAGGCGTAAAGATAAGTCTGCTGGTGCGCGGCAACTGCTCTCTCGTGCCCGGACTTCCCGGAGTCAGTGAGAATATCTCGGCTTTGGGAGTGATAGACACTTATCTTGAGCATGCCCGAATACTTATCTTCGCCAACGGAGGTAACCCGAAGTATTTCTTAGGTTCGGCCGACTGGATGCCGCGTAATCTTGTCAACCGTATCGAGGTGCTCACACCGGTGTATGACGAGCAACTGCAGCACGACCTGGAGCGCACCATCGACTATGGACTTCGCGACACCACAAATGCACGCATCGTGGATGGACGTGGAGGCAACCAGTTTAAGGAGGGTGCGCCGTTCCGCTCGCAGGAACAGTTGTATGTGGATTATCTGAAGGAGTCCCAGGAAATGAATAATGTAATAAATCAGTAAGAAATGGAAAATAGAAATTTGGCTGCAATCGACATCGGTTCTAACGGTGCCCGACTGCTGATAAAGAACGTGAAGGAAGACGCAATGGGAAACGTGGAGTTTACGAAGGTGCTCTTCCTGCGTATTCCCTTGCGATTAGGTAAGGATGTGTTTACTCTCGGCGAGATAAGCGAGGAGCGCGAGCGAATGATGATGTGCATGATAAAGAGCTACAAGCAGTTGATGAAGCTCTACAACGTGGAGCGCTATCGTGCCTGTGCCACATCGGCAATGCGCGACGCCAAGAACGGAGTGAAGATACTCAAGAAGATAAAGAAAGAGACTGGTATCAACATCGAGATTCTCAACGGAAGCGAGGAGGCAAAAATATTGTATAACAACACCGTGGAGTCGTCGGAGTCGGTGAAGGGCAATTATGCCTATGTCGATGTGGGTGGTGGAAGTACGGAGATATCCCTGCTCAGCGATGGTCAGTTGGTGGGCAGCTGTTCATACAACATCGGTACAATCCGATTGTTGAGCGGTGCAGTAGGTCCTGATGTTATTGACACGATGAGGAGCGACCTCAGCAATTATGCAGAGAAATATCCCGGTATCATCATCGTGGGTTCGGGCGGTAACATCAACAAGCTCTCGCGAATGTTTCATGAGAGCAACAAGAAGAGCAAGAACAACGTGTTGCCGGTGAAGAACCTGCAGCAGTTGCACGATGAGATAAAACCGCTGACGGTAGGTGAGCGTATTGCAAAATACGGATTAAAACCCGACCGTGCGGATGTCATCATCCCCGCTGCCGAGATATTCCTCAATGCTGCTCAAGCCTTGAATTGCGTAGAGATTCATGTGCCGAACATCTCGTTGGCAGACGGAATCATTGACGGACTCGTGAAGAGTGAAAGATGAAGGTTGAAAGTTGAATTCATTCTTCATTGAAGATTGTTCCTAATTGATATATAGAAAGGCCGAAGTCCTCCACGGCGGCATATAGTCGCTCGAGGATTTCGTCCTTTTGGTTTTCATATTCCTTCCATCGCTTTTCGCGGAGGAAGAAATAAAACTCTACTGGAAGGCCCTTCTGCGTGGCTTCGAGCTGGCGCACCATGTGGGTCATATCGGCGTTGACGAGAGGATGGGAGGCAAGGTAGCGGTCGGCCCAACGGCGGAAGAGGGTGAGGTTGACTTGTTGGGGCCGGGCAGCAACACTGCCCGAAACGGTGGCTGCGTTGCTTATCTCCTCTTCGGTGAAGTAGTGACGGGAGATGAGGGTTTGACGGATGTCGGGGGTGATGACGCGGATGGAGTGGAAATCGAAATAGACACGGCGCGCCACCCTGCGACCTTCACCCTCCTGCATCGGTTTCCAGTTTTGGAAGGAGTCGTCAACGAGAGTTTGAGGGGTGATTGTCATGATGGTGTTGTCGAAGTTGCGCACTTTCACCGTGGTGAGGGTTATTTCCTCCACCGTGCCATTTACGCCAGCCTTCTCCACCGTTATCCAGTCGCCCTTGTGCAGCATGTCGTTGCTGGTGAGACGAATACCGGCAACAAGTCCCGAGATGGTGTCCTTGAAAACGAGCATGAGTATCGCCGATGTCGCTCCAAGTCCGGCAAGCAGTGTGAGAGGGTTGCGGTTGATGACTATCGACACAATCACAATCACCGCGAGGAACACCACCACAATCTTGAGCACCCCGCAGAAGGTGTGGAGATACTGATGATGAGCCGACTGGGCATCGGAATTGAGCATTTTCATCGAATTGATCACCTCAATGGCAAGACGCGTTGACATCACTGTGATATATATCGACGTGAGCCTTTCGAGTAGCATCATCATGTCGGGCATGCGGATGAAAATCTTCGGTATGAACATCCATACCACAATCGCCGGCACTATCAGGCATGCCTTGCGCAGAGTGCGCTCATTTAACAGCACATCATCCCAATCGGTGTTGGTCTTCTCGGTAATCTTCATCGTTATCGGTACCACAAGCCGATGGCAAACAACAAATGCCAGCCATGATAACAATAGGGTGAATATCACAAGCAAGGCATCAGTAATATATACCGAGCCCGTTTCCGTAGCTCCCATCAAAAGAGCAGTTTGTTCCGTCCAAAGTCTTATATTATCAGTCATATCATATACTTTTATTGCAAAGGTAGGATAAAATATAGTATTATACAAGCATTTATCAGTTTTTAACGTTTTAGAATGCGGCAGAATCCTAAAAAAGTTATATCTTTGCACGGAAATAATAATAATCAAACATCTTGATAGAATAACTAAAAAAGTATGGAACTAAAACACGTTTTACTTACTATTGCCGCAGGAGTGTCGATCGCTGCCTCGGCACAGACGGCACCCAAACTTAGTGCCAACAATATCGATGAGGTGCTCAAGGCGATGACCCTTGAGGAGAAAGCCACATTGCTTGTGGGAGCAACCAACCAGAGCAACGGCGGAAGTGGAGCGATGGTGGGACAGACAAAGAAACTTGTGCCTGGAGCCGCCGGAGTGACTGCCGCAATACCCCGACTTGGTATTCCGATGCTTGTGCTTGCCGACGGTCCTGCCGGAGTGCGCATCGACCCTCTGCGCGAGGGTGACACCAATACATACTACGCAACTGGTTTTCCTGTAGGCTCAACACTTGCCTCTACATGGAACACGCAACTCGTGGAGCAGGTGGGAAGAGCCATCGGTAATGAGACTCGCGAATATGGGGTGGATGTAATCCTCGGTCCTGGTGTCAACCTGCATCGCAATCCGCTTTGCGGACGCAACTTTGAGTATTACTCGGAAGACCCGCTGCTCACCGGACGCATTGCAGCTGCATATATCTGCGGAGTGCAGAGCGAGGGAGTGGGAACGAGCATAAAGCACTTTGCAGTCAACTCGCAGGAGACCGACCGCACACGTGTGGATGAGCGATTGTCGAAGCGTGCGCTGCGTGAACTCTATCTGCGTGGATTCGAGATTGCCATACGCGAGAGTGACCCATGGACGGTGATGTCGTCATACAACAAGATCAACGGCGAGTTTGCACAGGAGAGTTACTCGCTGCTCACCGACATACTGCGCAACGACTGGGGATTCAAGGGAATGGTGATGACCGACTGGACAGGTCTTCGCAATACTGCAGCACAGGTGCATGCCGGCAATGACCTGATGGAACCTGGTTATGATTCTCAGATAGAGGATATTATCAAGAGTGTGAAGTCGGGCAAACTGAAGGAGAGCGACATGGACATCTGTGTGCGCAGAATCCTCGAACTATGCGTGCGCTCACCCAAGATGAACGGTGTGGCATTCAGCAATAAGCCCGACCTTAAGGCTCATGCACAGGTGACTCGCCAGTCGGCTGCCGAGGGTATGGTGCTGTTGAAGAACTCTGGTGTGCTGCCCTTGCATAATATAAATAAGGTGGCGCTGTTTGGTGTCAACTCCTACGACTTCCTGCATTGCGGTTGCGGTTCGGGAAATGTGAATGTGCCCTACGTCATCGACATGGTGCAGGGATTGAAGAATGCCGGTATTGGTACCACAAAGACCCTCACCGACATCTATCAGAAATACGTGGAATATGCACGGGTGAAATTCGAGGCTGACAGAGAGCCAACCAAGTGGTTTCAGATGCCACAATTCGGAAAGGTGAAGTTGCCGGAGATTGAGATATCCCAGCGTTGTATCAACGAGACTTGTCCCGAAGCCGACGCTGCCATTATCACCATCGGACGTCAGGCAGGCGAGGGAATGGACAGGGATGTGAAGACCGAGTTCAACCTCACCGACCTTGAGCGCGACATGATCTTCCGCGTGAGCGATGCCTTCCGTTTGGCAGGCAAACCGGTGATTGTAATCCTCAACTCAGGTTCGGTAGTGGAGACAATATCATGGCGCGACCGTGTGGATGCCATACTCATGGCATGGCAACCGGGAGAGGAAGGCGGAAATACCGTGGCTGACATACTTACCGGTAAGGTGTGCCCATCGGGTAAGCTCACCATGACTTGGCCTGTTACTGCCTATGATCATCCATCCACAGCCAACTTCCCACAGGATGACATGTCGCTTTATTCATACAAGGAGATGAAGGGTTGGGGAGTACCGATGAAGGGATATGAGTTCACCAACCACGAGGAGGACATCTACGTGGGTTATCGCTACTTCGACACATTCGGCAAACCAGTGGCTTATCCCTTCGGATATGGCCTTAGCTACACATCATTTGCATACGGCAAACCCGCAGTGAAGGTGAATGGAGCTAATGTGGAGGTGAGTGTCAGTGTGAAGAACACAGGCGATGTAGAGGGCAAGGAAGCCGTTCAGGTGTATGTGTCTGCACCGAAGTCGTCAATAGAGGTTCCCGCAAAGGAGTTGAAGTCATTTGCCAAGACCCGTTCACTCAAGCCGGGCGAGAGTCAGACGCTGAAGATGACAATCCCCGTGCGCGACCTTGCCTCATACGACGAGCAGAACAGTCAGTGGCTTGCCCCCGCAGGAAGTTATACCTTCCATGTGGCAGCAAACATCAACGACATCCGTGGTACTGCCAAGGCAAATATTAAGGAATACACCGAGAAGACCAGCGACGTGCTTGCACCACAGCAGCCGCTGAATCTTCTGAGGCAGAAGAATTAACTTCTCCTTATTGGCTCCAGTTGAGTGTTAATCTTTAAGCGAATAAGTAACCGTGGTCACTACGCGTACCTTCTTAATATAAGGCGTGTTCTGATCACGGTCTTCTATTGAGAACTGCCCCTGGTCGGCCTTCGTGATTTTATTCAGTTTGCTACTGCTATTCTCGGCAAACTGGTTGGCAGTGATTTCGGCGTTCTTTATGGCCTCCTGCATCATCTTGGGTTTCATTTTCTGGAAGGACACATACTCGTAGGTGGTGCGGTTATCCCATCCACCATCCACCACGGCTACACCCTGCTTAAGCAGTTCACCCTGGCGCGCCATGATGCTGCGCACGAGTTTGACATTGTGAGATGTGACAGTGATTATCGACGTGATATTGTATCTGAAGGCACGCACGTTGTTGTTGTATTGGTCGGCATTGAGGTCGATGACAACCGGTGCGTTGACACTTATTTCCTCGTCCTTGATACCGTGGCTCTTAAGGAAAGCCTTCACCTTGGCGGTGGTGCCGTTGATACGCTGGTAAAGCTCAGGCAAGTCGTTGCCTAACTCCTTAGTAGGTATAGGCCATGTCACTTTGTCGGCCTCCACCTCCTTCTCGGCAAGTCCCTTCACAGTGACAACCCTGTCCTTGTTTACGAAATCGTCTATACCGTCGTTGATACACATTCCGAGGAATGCGATGCCGGCAGCGATAACAGCCGCCTGGGAGAATCTTGAATTGATGTCCATAATATTAAATGTATTAAGTTGTTGATTGGCACAATTGCCGCTGCAAATATACGATATAATCTCGACAAAAACAAGCATTTTATAGTTAAATAACATATTTCCGCAAAGGTTTACGCAAGAAATACGTTAATATATCTTTATTAATATGCACACTTTGAAGAAAAATGTGTAATTTTGCACCCGAATTTACAAAATAGGTATTATGACACACAATTTGTTAAAAGGAAAACGCGGTATTATCTTCGGTGCTTTGAACGAAGATTCAATCGCATGGAAAGTGGCCGTGAAGGCTGTAGAAGAGGGTGCAACAATCACATTGAGCAACACTCCCATGGCATTGCGCATGGGCGAGCTTGACGGACTGAGCAAGCAACTCAATGCACCTGTTATTCCCGCCGACGCAACAAGCGTTGAGGATTTGGAGAAGGTATTCAGTGAATCAGTCAAACTGCTTGGAGGCAAGATCGACTTTGTGCTCCATTCTATCGGTATGAGTCCTAACGTGCGTAAGCATCGCACTTACGACGATCTCGACTACAACTACTTGCAGAAGACTCTCGACATCTCTGCCATCTCATTCCACAAGATGCTTCAGGTGGCTAAGAAGCAGGATGCCATAGCTGAATATGGTTCGGTTGTCGCATTGACATACGTTGCTTCTCAGCGTACATTCTTCGGATACAACGACATGGCAGATGCAAAGAGTATGCTTGAGAGCATTGCCCGTAGTTTCGGTTATATCTACGGACGCGAGAAGAACGTGCGTATCAACACAATCTCGCAGTCGCCTACTCCCACAACAGCCGGAAAAGGTATCAAGGACATGGAGAACCTGATGGACTTCTCCAATAAGATGTCGCCTCTGGGCAATGCCTCTGCTGAGGATTGCGCAAACTACTGCGTGATGATGTTCTCGGATTTCACACGTAAGGTTACTATGCAGAACCTCTTCCACGATGGAGGATTCTCGTCGATGGGTATGAGTCTGCGCGCCATGAACCAGTACTCTAAGGATCTCACTCCTTATGAGGATGAGAACGGAAAGATTATCTACGGATAATGGGATAATAAAACAACTATGAGAAAACTAACAATCATTTTGGTGGTCTTGTGCTTTGCCATGATGGCGGACGCAAAGGATTATTCCAAGTATTATCAGAACCTGCCCACGGAGGTGAAACCTGTTGTGGAGGTGGTTATTCCCGACAACGCCGTGTCTATTTTAGACTTCGGCGGTGTGGGGGATGGTTCTACGCTCAATACAGAGGCATTCCGCA
>JALFCW010000065.1 GCA_022771625.1 Prevotella sp. | reverse complement strand
AAGCCGTAATCACGAAGTGCCGTGGTTATATCAATGCGGAGCCAAGCCGTGTCTTTATTAAAAATAAAGCCGTGGATTTCCGTGCCAAAAAGAAAATCTGTGATAATCTGTGATAATCTGTGGACAAAAAACTCTGTGGATAAAGGAATGTTGAACAATTAAAATTATGGAGGACAAATGAATGACTCAAGAAAACAAATCGAGGCTTATTAAGTTTCTGTGGAATCTTGCCTCGGCAGTGTTAGCTGCTATCGGAACTGCTTTGGGTGTGAGCTGCGCAGTGGCATGATGCGTGAAAAGATGAAAGAAATTACACCGGCTTCATCAATGTGACGAAGCCGGTGTTTTGTTTAGTGATTTCTGTTCTGATAACATCACAGTTTTATCTTTTTCTTCACTGCCTTGCTCTCGTTGTGAATGCGGTTGAGGGAGGTGACAACGTAGGTGTGCTTGGTCTTGCCATCAACGTAGGGCAACTTGAAGAATGTATCGGAGGTGACGGCTATGAGTGTGCCGTCGCAATACACTGCATACTGATGGGCATTGGATGCCCAATCCTTTGACTTGGACTTCATTTTGGGCGCAGTCCAGAAAAGCATTGGTCCATCGGAGGTCCACACCATCTTCACCTTGCGGGGCTTGCCTGGCTGCTTTTTAGAGATAAAAGGCATTAAGGGCTGCAAGGCTGGAGTGCGCCAATAAACATTGCGCAGCATCATGCCATAATTGCCGATATTGTCAACAGCAGCCTTGGCATACCAGAGAACGGTGCCCTGGACATTATTGGCGAAGTCGTGCAACCTATACTTGGCTGGCATCTGATGCTGATTGGGATTGTCGTCATCCTTATACTTGACAGTGCGCTCCACATCCTCACCGATATAGAGTGGACGGGCGGAGGCATTGCGGTCCCACCATTGAATGAGTGTCTTGTAGTCGGCTGTGGGATGACCTATCTGCCAATATATCTGCGGAACGCAATAATCCACCCATCCATTGTTGATCCACAAAAGTACGTCGGCATAAAGGTCGTCGTAGTTCTGCAGACCGCGGGTGTCGCTGCCATTGGGGTCGCTCTTCTTGTTGCGATATATACCGAAGGGCGACACACCGAATTTCACCCAGGGTTTGACGGCACGGATAGTGTCGTGCATCTCCTTCATGAACAGGTTGACATTGTATCGGCGCCAATCACCGATATTTGAGTGCCCTCCCGGATTTCTACGATAGAGTTGCTCATCGGGGATGGTGCAGCCGGCTGCGGGATAGGGATAGAAATAGTCGTCGATATGAAGTCCATCGACATCATAACGGCGAAGGATATCACCAACGACATGACATATATACTGGCGATTATCGTCGTAGGCTGGATTGAGGATGTACTGTCCGTCATACTCAAAGACGAGATCGCGACGCTTGTGGGCTATGTGCTTGGGAGAGAGAACATGGGTGGTCTTGGTCTTGGCACGATAGGGATTTATCCATGCATGGAGTTCCATACCGCGCTTGTGACATTGCTCTATCATCCACTGGAGAGGGTCCCAATAAGGCGAGGGAGCCTTGCCCTGCTCGCCTGTGAGGAAACGGCTCCACGGTTCGATACTGCTATTGTAGAGGGCGTCGCACTCGGGACGCACCTGGAAGATGATGGCATTGGCACCGTCCTTCTGCAGTTCGTCCAACTGATAGGTAAGTGTTTTCTGCATGTCGGCAGTTGACATGCCCATAAACTGTCCGTTGACGCATTGTATCCAAGCTCCACGGAATTCGCGGACAGTATTGGCACATACTGTTGCCACTACAAAAAGCAGGAGGGCTGAAAATGCCGGGCGAATCATATTTTTTAAATCCATAATCAAGTGCAAATAAAGTTTTATTTCTTTTATTCTTTATCGATCGATGACAATAAGTCTTCAAGTTTTCCAGTCCAATCCTCACCGTTTTTCACGAGGAGGGTATGTATGCCAAGAGCCTTGGCAGCCTCGATATTACGAGGTCCGTCGTCGATGAAGAGAGTCTCGGAGGGAATGAGTTGTTCGCCCTCGATGACGGCATTGAAGAACTTCGGGTCGGGCTTCATCGCCCCGCACTTATAACTCTCGTAGGCAGCATCAAGGTAATATGCGAGGGAATGTCCCTCACCGTCGAATGCATCGCTCATCACCCACGACATCATAAAGGGGTTGGTGTTGGAGAGCAATACGACGCGGTATCCACGCTGGCGCAACTCCTGCATCTTCTTGAGATTGCGCTTGGGCACATCGCCGCAATATCCCTTCCATGCCTCACAACACTCCTGCCACGTGAGTTCACGTCCTACGAGAACACTTAGTTCGCGACGGAAATCCTCGTCGGTGATTCTGCCCGACTCAAGGTCGCCGAATATTCCTTTTTGGGTGTAGGCATCGAGCCGTTCCTCGGCATCATTTAATCCAAGGGCGTGGAATCGCTTTATCGCTTGGGGTTGGGCGAGGGTAATCACAACTCCACCCATATCAAATAATATAGTCTTTATCATTTTATCCACAGATTATCACAGATGTTAATTTATATTGGATTATCACAGATTTCTATTCCCACAGATTGAGCTTGTTCTTGCGGGCCTCATCTATTGACGAGAGCTGCTGCTGCTTGGAATTATACTCATCACGCATGTGGGCATATTTCTCGTTGAGATTATGTTGAATATCCTCACCACCGCCATCACTCAGCAGACGCTGGGCAACAAGGGGATTCTGCGAGGCATCCTTCATCCATACCACAGGACCGCCATACACGGGGGCTATCTTAAGAGCCACATGCAACTCGCTGGTGGTGGCTCCGCCAATCATCACGGGAATGTGAAGACCGGCTTTCTCCATCTCGCGAACCACATTTACCATTTCCTCCAGGCTCGGGGTGATAAGACCGCTAAGTCCGATAATGTCCACCTTCTCCTCGATGGCCTTGCGCACAATCTGTTCGGGCGGAACCATCACTCCCATGTCGATTACCTCGTAGTTGTTGCATGCCATCACCACACCCACAATGTTCTTTCCGATGTCGTGGACGTCGCCTTTTACAGTGGCTATGAGCACCTTTCCGGATTTGGCAGTACCCTCGGTGCGACCCTCCTCGATATGTGGCTGAAGGATGGCTACGGCCTGCTTCATGGTGCGGGCAGTCTTAACAACCTGTGGCAGGAACATCTTTCCGCTGCCGAAGAGTTGACCAACGGTATTCATGCCGTCCATCAGCGGTCCCTCGATGATGTTGACTGCCTTGGGATAGACAGTGAGCGCCTCGGCAAGGTCGGTCTCAAGATAGTCGCCAATACCCTTGACAAGGGCATATTGGAGGCGTTCGGCAAGGGGGAGGTCGCGCCATTGCTCATGTTGAGCGGCGGATGACGAAGCAGCGGTGCCTGTGGCTTCTTGTTCGGCCTTAATCTTCTCGGCGAGGGCAATAAGTCGCTCGGCGGCGTCCTTACGGCGATTGAGCACCACATCCTCGATAATCTCGAGTTCGGCAGAGGGAATGTCGCTATACAACACCTTTGTGGCGGGATTGACAATACCGAAGTCCATTCCCTTGGATATGGCATGATAGAGGAAGACGGCATGCATGGCCTCGCGTATCCAGTTGTTGCCACGGAACGAGAATGAAAGATTGCTCACACCGCCACTGACATGCGCTCCGGGGAGATTAGTGCGTATCCACTCGGTGGCACGGATAAAGTCGGCTGCATAGGCATCATGCTCCTCCATACCAGTGGCAATAGCAAGCACATTGGGGTCGAAGATTATATCCAGGGGATTCATCCCAACCACCTCGGTAAGAAGACGATACGCACGCTGGGCGATTTCTATACGTCGCTCGTAGGTGGTGGCTTGTCCTTCCTCGTCGAAGCACATCACGACAACGGCGGCACCATAGCGCATCACGTCGCGGGCATGGCTCAGGAACACCTCCTCGCCTTCCTTGAGGGATATGGAGTTGACGATGCATTTGCCCTGCACACATTTCAGTCCTGCGGTGATGACATCCCATTTGGAGGAATCAATCATAATAGGTACGCGCGCGATGTCGGGTTCGCTTGCCACGAGGTTGAGGAACGTGGTCATCTCCTCGCGGGCGTCGAGCAATCCGTCATCCATATTTATGTCGATCACCTGTGCCCCGTCCTCCACTTGCTTGCGGGCGATGGAGAGGGCCTCCTGATAATTCTTTTCCTTTATCAGTCGCAGGAACTTGCGCGAACCAGCCACATTGCAGCGTTCACCAACATTGACAAATCCCACCTCGGGGGTGACATCGAGCAACTCAAGACCGCTAAGCCACATTGTGGATGAACGGGGCATGGGTTGGCGCGGTTTTACTCCCTCGACAATAGGTACATAACGGGCAATAAACTCGTCGGTGGTGCCGCAGCATCCACCTATGATGTTGACGAGGCCTTCGTTGACGTATTCGGCAATCTGTGGTGCCATCGAGTCGGCTGTCTCGTCGTACAGACCGAGCGAATTGGGCAGTCCGGCATTGGGATGGCAACTCACATAATATGGAGCCTTGCGCGCAAGATGGGCAAGGAAGGGTTTCATCTGACGTGCACCAAAGGAGCAGTTGAGACCTACGGAGAAGATGTTGTAGGTGCTTATGCTTGCGAGGAAGGCATCGAGTGTCTGTCCGCTAAGTGTGCGCCCTGCAAGGTCGCTCACCGTCACCGACATCATTATGGGCACATCCCTGTCAAGGCGGCGAATGACATCCGTGGCGGCATCCACTGCCACCTTGGCGTTGAGGGTGTCGAAGATGGTTTCGATGAGCAACACGTCAACCCCTCCATCCACCAATGCCTCTATCTGCTCGGAATAGGCGGCGAAGAGTTGATCGTAGGTAAGTTCGCGCAATGCAGGATTGCTGACATCGGGACTCATAGAGCAGGTCTTGTTGGTGGGACCAACAGATCCTGCCACAAAACGAGGGCGAGCGGGGGTTGAGAACTCGTCGGCTGCCTGTCGGGCCAAGCACGCACCCTCGTAAGCCATTTCCCTACTCACATCCTCGAGCTGATAGTCGGCCTCGGAGATGCGTTGACTGCTGAATGTATTGGTGGAAATGATGTCTGCACCGGCACGCAGATAACGGCGATGGATATCGAGGATAACGTCGGGTCGAGTGATATTGAGCATATCATTGTTACCCTTCATCTCTACGTTGGAATCCGCAAAGCGCTGACCGCGGAAATCATCCTCGGTCAATCCATAGCTTTGTATCATAGTGCCCATTGCTCCATCGAGCACTAATATCCCGTGCTTAATTATATCTCTTATACTCATTTTTTCATTTATTGCGGGTAGGGCATTATTTAAAAATGCTTGATAGCCCTGTCCATCTCGCGGCGATCTTCCTTCTCCTTGAGAGTCTGTCGCTTGTCAAACTCCTTTTTACCCTTGCACAGGGCGATGTCCATCTTCGCCCTACCCTTTTCGTCGATGAAGACGAGCAGGGGGACAATGGTATAACCCGTCTGCTTGGTGGCACTCTGCAGTTTCTGTATCTCCTTCTTGGTGAGCAGCAACTTCCTGTCGCGCTTCATCTCGTGGTTATTGTATGACCCGTAAAAATATGGACTAATGCTCATGCCCTTCACCCATATCTCACCATTGTTGATATAGCAGAAGGTATCCACCAAACTGGCCTTGCCCAGACGGATGGACTTTATCTCGGTGCCAGTGAGCACAATGCCTGCCGTGTATTCCTCGATAAAGAAATACTCGAATGAGGCCTTTTTGTTGCGGATGTTCACCGGACTCTTTTTCCTGATTTTCTCCTGTTCCTTATTCATTATCTATTATTGCAAACTTTTCAATATTATTGTCGATATACTCTGCCACTTGGGCAGTGAATCTCTCCTCGTTCTCCACGAAGTCGTCGTCGTAGTCGTCAAACTCGGGGTGCTTCTCAAAGAGCTCCATAAACTCGTCGTCGGTACATTCCTTCTCCAGTTCATCGCGATATTTCTTGAATAGCGAATGAACAGAATAGAGCATCTTCGAAAGGTCGCGCATACCCCACTCCTTGACTGCCTTGGCGAAGGGATTGAGGAAGATGAAAGGACCGTAGCCGTTGTGTATGAGTTGCACAAACCCGCCATCCATCACCTCGTCGCGCAATATGCGATAAGCCCACAGTGTTATCTGGTCGGAATTGAGTTCCGACATAGTATCTGCGTTCAACTCTCCCCCCACGGCATCCTTGATAGCCGTGAAGAACACATCCACAAACTCGTCCATTCCCTCGCCTGCAGCCTTGCGCAGAGCAGAGTCTTTTACTATCACTTTTCTCATACAGGATGCAAAGGTACACTTTTTTTGGCATTTAAGCGAAAAAAAATCGGAAATTATTTGTTCAATTCAAAAAAAAACCTTACCTTTGCACAGATTTTTGAAAAATCGGTGTTTCTTTTCTTGAAACACATCATCACAGAATCATTTATCATTGCATTATTATACTGATAAAAGTATGTACACAAAGGAAGAATTGGAATCAATGGACATCACCAAATTGGTGACTGTTGCCAGCGAGTTGGGCATTAAGGTATCACCTAACGACCAACTTGAGAATGTGGTGTATGCCATTTTGGACAAGGCCGCCGAGGAGTCGGCTGCCAACACTACATCTAAAAGAAAAAGAACAAGAATAGTGAAAAAAGATACCGACAAGGTATATACTGTGAAAGGCTCTGACGGCGAGAACTTTGATGTCAACGGAAGCAACGGCAAGATAGCTGCCGCAAAAGCAAAAAACAGTGAGGAGACTGTTGACGTAACTCCTGCTCCTACGCCAGAACCTACCCCAGAACCTGCTCCCGCTCCGAAAAAGCGCGGAAGGAAAAGCAAGGCCGAACTGGCGGCAATAGCTGCTGCAGAGGCATTGAAGGCAGCACAGGAAGCACAAGCTACTGAGGAAACTGCACAGGAAGAACAAGAAACCGAGACAGAGCCTCAGGAATTGCCTGCCACAGAGAATGTAATGGAGGAAGGAACTCAGGACGAGGCATCTTCAGATGACAATGCTGAACAACGACCCACTGCCGAAATGGTTGAAATGCTGAAAAATAAAATGGAACAGCACAATCAGGGAAACAATCAGGGGGACAGTCAGGGAATAGATGCCTACGGAAGAGGTATGGACGAAGAGGGCAGATGGCTCGGAGATCCTAAGGACGGCACCGACTTTATCGTGGTTGAAGACATACCCATCGAGGACCAGGAGGCTATGCCTACGCTTGATATCTTCGACAGACCGATGTCGATGAGAAACGACAATACCATGCCGCAACAAACAGTTCAGACACCAGTTGAAGAGGAATACAATTTCGACGATATCATAGAGGGCAACGGAGTGCTTGAGATTCTTACAGACGGATACGGATTCCTTCGCTCAAGCGATTACAACTATCTGTCATCACCCGACGATATCTATATCTCACCACAACAGATTAAGAGATACGGACTGAAAACAGGCGACGTAGTGGATTGCACTGTTCGCCCACCACGCGAAGGAGAGAAATACTTCGCACTCAGCAACATCAAATTCATCAACGGACGCAACCCGTCGGAGGTGCGCGACCGTGTGTCGTTTGAACATCTCACACCTCTCTTCCCAGAAGAGAAATTCAAACTCTGCGGTGATCCTGCAACTACCAATCCAAGCACACGAATCGTAGATCTCTTCTCGCCAATCGGAAAGGGACAACGCGCACTCATCGTGGCACAGCCAAAGACCGGTAAGACGATACTCATGAAGGATATTGCAAATGCTATCGCTGCCAATCACCCAGAGGCCTACCTGATGATGTTGCTCATCGACGAGCGACCCGAGGAGGTAACCGACATGAGCCGTACGGTGAATGCTGAGGTTATAGCATCTACATTCGACGAACCAGCCGACCGCCACGTGAAGATTGCAGGTATCGTGCTTGAAAAGGCAAAGAGAATGGTGGAATGTGGACACGACGTCGTGATCTTCCTCGACTCCATCACCCGACTCGCACGAGCATACAACACGGTAAGCCCTGCAAGCGGTAAGGTGCTCACCGGTGGTGTGGATGCCAACGCACTGCAAAAACCGAAGAGATTCTTCGGTGCGGCACGTAATATCGAAAACGGTGGTTCGCTCACCATCATCGCAACTGCACTCATCGACACGGGTTCGAAGATGGACGAGGTGATATTCGAGGAATTCAAGGGTACTGGTAATATGGAGCTCCAGCTCGACCGAATGCTCAGCAACAAGCGTATCTTCCCGTCGGTCAACCTCGTGCAGTCGAGCACACGACGCGACGATCTGCTACAGGATCCTACAACACTCAACCGAATGTGGATAATACGCAAGTTCATCAGCGAGATGAACCCCATCGAGGCAATGAGCACTGTAAGAGACCGACTCATACAGACAAGAAGCAACGAGGAGTTCCTGCTATCAATGAACGGATAACAAAGAATGAAAGGTTACATATCTATAAAGATTTCAACGCTGAGGAAAATATCCTTGGCGTTGTTGTCATTAATAACCTTAGGTACTGCGGCATATTTGCTGAAATGCCATTATTCTGCCAACATCCCGTATGTGGAGACAAAATCCTACTACGAATTGAAGGCGGACGGGCGCACTGTGCTCTTCTTCCGCTCGACCGGCAGCGACTCTCTGTTCAACGGCATATCGCTCTCTCCAATGTCGGTGGATTATGCAGGGAATATGCCTTTCAGGCAATCTGACCTCTACGGTATTGTAGAGAAAAACCGCAAATACATCAATCATCGCATATCACAACTCGACTCCATACGCCAGGAACTTTATTACTATCTCGAACGTCATAATGTGCAAGACGAGGGATTTGATATGGTGGCGGAGAGGGTTACTGTGCTTGTAAATGAAAAGACAAAACTGGAAAAATGGCGCGAAGCACTTGCCCCAATTGATGCATCTACTCATCTATTTACCAAAAAGGTGGTGACGCGACAAAGGATTGACAGTGTTGCATTGTCCCCTATCTTCGTGGGTATCGACGGGGGAATATGGACTCAGGGACGATGGTTGCGCACGGAACGCACGGGCAAGGGTGTGAGCTTTGACTACTCAGGGCGACCAGTGGCAGGAACATGGAATGCCGACACCATGATGACGGGTACACGATATGACGAAAAAGGCATTTATCGAGGACAAACCGACCGATGGATGCAAGCCTCGGGGCACGGCATATACCAATACGCCGACTGCACTTATGAGGGGCATTTCAGTTCCGACCGCGAGGATGGATTCGGAGTGGCTGTATCCACACTGAAGTTGAGAGCAGGAGAATGGAAAGGGGGTATGTTCAAGGGTGAACGAATGCAATACACCTCGGAACGCATCTACGGTATCGACATATCCAAATACCAGCACGGCAAGGGGCGCAAGCGATATCCTATACATTGGGGACAACTGCGCATCACTAGTCTCGGGCATATCAGCAACAAGAGAGTGAGCGGAGTGGTAAACTATCCTGTGTCGTTTGTATATATAAAATCTACGGAAGGAACCAGCATCCGCAATAAATATTATGCATCCGACTATACCCAAGCGCGCAAGCACGGAGTGAAGGTGGGGGCATACCACTTCTTCTCAACACGCACATCGGGCGCCATGCAGGCACGATTCTTCCTGAAGAATTCGCGATTCCGTAGCGGCGACCTTCCCCCTGTGCTCGATGTCGAACCGACGGCTGCACAGATCAAGAAGATGGGCGGAGTGGATGTCATGTTCAGCAACATTAGGCAATGGCTTAAGGCGGTGCAGGGGGCAACGGGCGTAAAACCAGTATTGTATGTGGGACAGTCGTTTGTCAATAAATATCTCAACTCGGCTCCCGACATCAAGAAAAACTACAACGTGTGGATAGCGAGATATGGGGAATTCAAACCCGATGTCAAACTGCTCTACTGGCAGCTGTCACCCTACGGACGAGTATGCGGAATACACGGAGAGGTGGATATCAACGTGTTCAACGGATATAGGGCACAATTCAATGAGTTTATACAACAAAACTGCATAAAATAATGACACACAGAGTGATAATAGCTTTAGGATCAAATGTATCGCGCGACTATCTCGCGAAATGTATGCCTCTCTTGCGCGAGTATGTTGATGTGAACCGACAGTCGGACATCATCACCACTGAAGCCATAGGGATGAAGTCGCCACCATTTGCCAACCAACTGCTCAGATGTACTACCGACCTCACGCTCGACGAATTGACACGACTCACCAAGGACACAGAAGCAACTCTGGGGAGAGAGCATGGCAGGGGCGTTGTCACTATAGACATCGACATACTACAGTATGACGACACCCTACTCCATCTGAGCGACTGGGAGCATGAATACGTGAAGCAACTATATTGTCAAATACAAAAATAATAGATCTACAATGAAAAGGACCCTCATTTCAATCATTGTTGCATTGGTGGCGATAACTGCCACAGCACAAAACTTCGACGAGTATTTCACCGGGAATACCCTTCGCCTCGACTATGTCTTCGCTGGCGACCGCAAGAGTCAGGCCATATATGTTGACCAACTCACGCAGACTCCGGGATGGTATGGCAGAAGACACAATCTCGACCGACTGCCACTTGAAGGCAACGGACAGATAACCGTGCGGGATGCCAAGACCCAGCGCGTAATCTATCGACACTCATTCTCGACACTCTTCCAGGAATGGCTTGCCACAGAGGAGTCGAAGACTACACCGAAATCTTTCGAGAATGTATTCCTCGTACCCTTCCCAAAGGACTCTGCCAATATAACAGTAGAACTGTTTGACTATCATCAAAAGACATTCGCTTCACTCACACACAAAGTGCGCCCTGATGATATCCTTATACGCAAGATCAACCGTCCGCAAAATCCCTTCTCGGTAATTCATCCTGCCAAGGACACTACTAATTGTATCAACATCGCCTTTGTGGCGGAGGGATATACTCAGGACGAGATGGCATCATATATCGACGATGTGAAGATTGCCGTTGATGCCCTATTCAGTCATGCCACATTCAATAAATATAAGGATTATCTGAATATCATCGCCGTGGAGTCGCCATCAAAGGAGAGCGGCACAAGCGAACCAGGCAACGGAAAATGGATTAACACCGCATTGTCGTCGCATTTCAGCACTTTCTACAGCGACAGATATCTCACTACGCTGCATCTAAAGCAACTGCACGACCAACTGGTGGCAGTGCCCTACGAGCATATCATCGTATTGGTGAACTCTACAAAATACGGTGGTGGGGGCATATACAACAGTTATACACTCACTGCTGCAAAGGATAAGTCGTTCCGCCCCGTCGTTGTGCATGAGTTCGGACATAGTTTCGGTGGTCTTGCCGACGAATATACCTACAGCAACGACGACCCGATGTATTTCCCCGACACCGAACCCTGGGAGCAAAACATCACCA
>JALFCW010000010.1 GCA_022771625.1 Prevotella sp. | reverse complement strand
TGTAGACCTTCACGAGTGGCGATAATGCGCACTTTCTTCAGAAGGTCAGAGCTGACTATTGTACAAAACCGTTCTTCTTGTCTCTCTTTCTCCAGCTTTTTCTGCTTTGCTCGTGATGACAACGGCTTTCCCTTCTTTCCTCTTTCGGACGTTCTTGGTGTGTTCGTTGTCTCCGATTGTGGGTTGCCCGTCACCGTAAGTCCTGTGAACAAAGCATCCAGACTCTTGTTGTCCATAGTCAATCCTCCTATACTAGTGTCATTCTATTTAGGAACTCCTCTGCGAACAATAGATAATCCTTGGCTCCGTTGCAATTCTTGTCGTAGTCCAGAATGCTGCGACTTTCCAAGGGGGCTTCTGCAAGACGGATGTTCTTGCGTATTCTGCTATTGAAAACGATGTCACCTACTGCCTCACGCAATTTTTCTTCAATGCCCTTTGACAACTTGCTTCCTTCCCACCGTGTGATAAGGATACCGGTAATGTGAGCTTGGGGGTTGAGCTTTCGGCTTACCATATTGATGAAATCGTTAATCATGGTCAGTCCCTTGAATGGTAGCACCTCAGAAACGAGAGGGATGACAATGTCGGTAGCAGCTGTAAAGGCGTTGAGCGTTACCAAACCCAAAGAGGGAGGGCAGTCAAGCAACACGAAGTCGTATTTAGTTGAGACTTCCGCTTTCTCCAGAACTTCAGACAGGATGCTCTCCCTTGCTATGGCTGTGGAAAGTTCCACATCAACCATGGCAAGTGTCAAGGATGCAGGAACGAGGTGCAAACTGTCTGTGATTTCAATGACTGGTAAGGTTTCCACCTTGCCGGTCAGTGCTTCGTAGATTGTGGCTCCATCAAAAGAGGATGCCAACGAAGTTGTGAGATTGGCCTGTGCGTCAAGGTCAATCAACAACACACGGAAACCTTTCTTGGAAAGAATGCTTCCAAGATTTGCTACTGTTGTGGTTTTGCCGACACCACCTTTATGGTTGGCTACGGCGATAATTCTTGTGCTCATTTCTCAAATTGTTTTATTATGTCGTTTAATATATTGAGCGTGACACTTCCTTATATTGAGAACTTTACAGCCGTACAATATTCTGAATTTTTCTGCTCAAAATTATATGCCTATTTCCCTTTATTATTCTCCTTTTCCATCAACACTTTGTGGGAATGGTACCAGTCTGTAAGCTGTTGGATGCTGATTTCCGTGAGTAGTGTCCTGCCAACGCAAGTCGCCAAGGCTTTCTTGCCATCCTTGGTATTGGGAAAACTGAGCACAGGCACTCCATTGACTCTGAACAGTGGAATGTTGTTGCTTTTGGCTGCTCGTTCAGCCTCAAAGCCATAGACCTCAATCGAGTCGGTGTCCTTAATCAGCAAGGACAGAATGGAGCCGTCCTTTATATCCTTACTGTTGATGTGGACATAGGCGAGCTTTGCTTCCGTCAGTTCATCAGAAGAACGTTCGTTCGCCATCTGGTATGTGCTTTCACCGACTGCTTCTACATGAAACACAACGGGACGCTCTTTCACCATTGCATCAAGGTGGAGCATCTGACCTATCCGAGCGTTGATTTTGTCTTCTGATACCACCTCCTTGCGAAATTCAGCTTCTTTTAATCCTCCTGTTTCTTCCTTTGCAGTAAGGATGTAACCATTACGCACCCTTTCCAATATGAAGAAAAGAGGATAGATGTTATTTTGTGATGCCATATCGTTCTATTCGTTATTGAACTTATCTTTTTCCGGTTCAGAGACCGTGACAAGGTTGATGTCGTAATTTCCACAAATGGACTGGTAGTCAAACGCAAGCGCACGTTCTTGGTCAAACACAAGCGATGCACTTCCTGAATCATTGGCTTTTCTTGTCGGCTTTCCATTCTCGTCAAGGATATAGAACTTCAACGGAGAGTTAGTTTTTCCGTAGTAGTCCGGGGTCGATACAAGGTAAGAGAGCAATGACTCGTCTGGTATAAGAACCTTGCCTTCTCTTCTTGCTTGTATGTTTGCCTTAGCAATACAGATTTTCTCCCTTATAAAGAGGACGTATCTGTCCGTTTCAAAGTCTACCACCTTGCGCTGCTTGCCTTTTGCTGTCACTTTCAACGTTTTCATCAGGCAAACCTTGTAGTCCTGTCCTTCCCTTATGTCTCCAAGCTGTCTTGCCTTGGAGAACATCGACCAGAATACTGCTATCTCGTCCGTGCTGTTGCACAATGAATGTTGGTACTTCAGTCCCTCAATGCAAATGTCATGCACTTCTTTCTCAGAGAAAGGAAGCTCTTCCGCTATGGAATGTAGACAATAGTAGGTCGCCAACATCATTGCCCAGTTATTGATGAAGCGTTCTCCTATGGTACTGTAATCCACCTCGCTCTTTATCTCACCCAAGGCTCTTTTCCATGCATTGAACCATCCTGCGTTAAAGTTGTCACGATAACGCATCAGACTGACAGTTATATTGGTCGGACACATATTGCGCAATTTCATGAATGTCTGGTACTTGTCAGTTTCTTCCTTTGTTCGCTCACTTCTCTGAGACTCCAAGAAGATAACTCTTGAAAACAGGGCTATATCTGCCGTTGGCATCTCTTGCCCGGTGAGCACAACGCCACAGTCTACATTCGTGGACTCTCTTCGCTCCCCGTCTGCTGACCTTTTCGAGCGTCCGGCATTGTCATAGATACCTTTAAGAAAGTCTATATGCTTCTTGCTCAACGAGTTTTTGTATTCATCAAAATGAACGAGCATATTGCTGACTTCAGCGCATTTGTCACCCATAGCATAATAGGTGGTGCTGTCCAAATTGCTGACTTCTGGATTTCTCTGGAACAGATTGATGAGCGACAGCGCAAACTCTGTCTTTCCAGTGCCTTTCTTACCATAGATGTTCAGTATAGGGAAAGAGCGTGTCGTATCAGTGATGATGTCACGAAACAATGTGGCGAGGTAAAAGCAGATGGCTACTATACCATTATCTCCATATAACTCATGGAGCAACATGAAGTATTCTTGGGCAGCAACCTCACGCTTTGGGGCATGGATGAAACGTCTTTCATTGACATAGGCATTCTTGTTGCGCTTGTGTATCTTTGAAAGAGCTGGCAAGTAAAAATTCTCATTGTCAAGTCGGATGATGCCATAGTCATCGACAGGCTTCCACTTTCCTTCATATACAATACCATTGGTAAAAGCATAAAAACCTCTCTCACCTATATTGTTCCACCCCAATTGCGGTACTCGCTGTGCTTCTTCTGTCTTGCCGTAGATGTATGCTTTCAATAACTCGTATTTTTCCTGTTTCTCGAAGAAGCGGAAGTCACCCTTGCCTTCGATTTTCTCTTTGAAGCGGTCAAGCTTTGTCACGTCGACTTGCTGTAGCTCTATGGTTCGTTTGATGCGGTTTTCGTTTTCCAATTCAAAGATACGGCTTGGCTTGTTGTCATCAGCAATGAGGAACAATGGGCGAATGATGAAGTTCGTCCAAGCTCTTTCACGTCCTTGTGGGTCAAGGTCGTAATAGTGATAGCCCTTTCTGTAGAAACGATAGCCTTCAAGCTCATCTGACTTTTTGATGGCTTGTCTCCGTTTCTGCTCCTGCCGTCTTCTTGCAGCGTCTGCTAAAGCGCCTTTCCAAACAGAGGCTTTACGGTATTTGTCTTTCAGATCCGTCAACAGAGAAGCTTGAAGAACCTCCGATTGTATGTTGACAAGCAGGTCGCATACATCGCTGATAACTTTCAGCTGGTCATCGTTGGTGCTTTCTGTGTCGTAGTGTTTGTCGGCATACCAAAGTATAAAGTCCTTTTCTGTCAGACCTTCCCAACGTTCAAGACAGGTGATGTACGAGTCTGCGTCTTGTTTGACGTTACCTTCTTTGGGTATTTCACGCACTGAGACTTGAAAACCCATCTCTGTTGCCAGTCTGCCATTGGCAAACACGAACTTTTCTCCAGCTCCAAATTTCTCACCATCCTTGGGCTTATCGCTGTCAGGGATGAAGCACAAACTACAACTGAACTTGCTGAAATATCCAAGTTGTTCCTTTGACCAACTGCCTCCGAGTGAGGCTATCACATTGGCTATACCCAATGATTGAAGACGCATAACATCAGGTGCGCCCTCTACAAGATACACCTTACCCGATTGACGCGCAGCTTTCATGGCTATATCAATGCCAAAAATGGATGTGCTCTTTCGGTATATAAGGCTGTC
>JALFCW010000126.1 GCA_022771625.1 Prevotella sp. | reverse complement strand
AGTTCTACATTTCATTTCGTAGCGAATTACCTGATGGAAGTCTGCCCGCTTTCGCGTGGGGTGATGTCCCAACCCCTATCCCCGCCATTACAGAGGGGCATTCGCTTTCTCCATCGTCATTTACCTACAAGCCGTTCGGTCGCTCTTGCGATTGACTTACCTGTTCCCATAATGAGATGAGGAGACCTATAGGCTTACCATGTTCCGTACGTATAACTTCGACTGATTTAGGACCCGCCTATCCACCGGTGGAGCGCCGTCCGTGTGGCTATTACCGAAACATAGCCAACCTATCCACTTGCCGTTTTGGCATGGCTCATAAACATCCGTGAGCCAATTCTTTGTTACGATGGTTGGTAACGGCGGTTACTTTACGTTATCCTTGTCAGTCAGCCTAACAGCTGCGTCTTGTGATGTTCAAGACCTCGCCATATTGTCCCGAAGGCTTCGCACCCAGTCGTTGCCAACTACGCACGCTTCGGTAGGCTACTCTTAACGGAATAAGAGGTTCATTAGTTTCAAAGAACGATTATCTGTACGACTTCATGTCGCAAATCGGCTGCAAAGATAAACAATATTTTCGAATTACCAAAAGAAATCATAGAAAATCTCTCAATAATTCGAAAATATTGTTCGTTTTATCACAAATTATTAGTTATTCACCTGTAAGGAAGGGGAAATAAACTACATTATAACTCAACTTTATGACATTACGACTGTCGTCGTTGTCTGTCAGTATCAGATAGCTTGGCATCTTGGCATTGTCGGTGGTAATGGTGAATGTCTTTGCATTGTTATGACCGAATGGATAGAGAGCGAAATCCATCTTGGCATTTTCATAATACCAGGCTCCACTGCCATATCCGCTCTGTGCAAACTGCATAGTCACCTTGTCATCACCTATCAATGTGACATCCATATTCAAACCGCCACTATAGGTATTTCCATCAGAAGCAAGACTGGCAAAGTGGAATCCGAAACGTCCGTTGAATGTTCCGATAAGTCCATATATCAACTCATCGCCAATTGCACTAAGTCCCTGATGGAAATAGTTCCATGCTATCTGACCGTATGTTCCCATGTCGGGGAAATAGCAGAACCACTGATAGCCGATGAGCAACTGATTGAGCGACTGAGCCACCTGCTTGAGCACAACACCGCTGCCATTGTCAGCTTCGTAAGTGCCGTCGGCAGAATACTTGAAGCCGGTAATCTCCACACCGTCAACATTCACAGGCATATAGGTTTTGATACCATCAGTGCAGAACACGTAGGGGATGGTGATGGTCTTGGCGTTACCATCCTCGTCGGTTGTGCTCACCTTCAACGTACGGCGATTAGGAGATGCCACCAATTGCTTGCCATTGATGTCGATGGTGTATTTCAGCGAGAGCATGTCGTTCTTCACTGCTGTCAGCTTATTAAGATAATCCTCCCAAGATATGTCGGTAGGCATAGGCGTGAGCTCAAGATAAGTGCCACGCTTTCTGCCCTTGAGCACAACCTTTTCCTTGGTTGCCGACATGACACTGAAGTCGTAGTCGCCTTCCATTCCCGAACCTTGTTCGCCCGCCAAAGGAGCCGAGGGGTCGCTGAACACATGGAAGAGATTGTTGTATGTGTCAAACGACAGCATCACACCTGCACTCTGCTTTACGCTAAAATAACTGGTCTCGGTATAGTCGGCAAACGACACCTCGTTGGCAACGGTCACCTTGCCGTCTTTGTCAAACTTAGCCAACATGTTATAACCGCCCCATGTCTCGGGTTCGCCAGGGAAATACTGCATAATCCATCCGTTGGAAGCCGAACAGAGCACATCGATGGTATTCTTGATTTCGGCATTAGCCCTGTTGGCGGAAGAGTCGTTGAAGAAATCTTCCTGTTCGTTGCTGCACGACGACACTGTCATCACAGCCACAACCATTGTCAATAGATAAAATATCTTTTTCATAATCGGTCGTTCATTTAATTAAGTGATTTCAAATCAAGTTCGCCTACGTGCTCCTGACGTTTCAGCACCTCGTCTCTCACTGCGTCCATGTCCATATTCCATGTGTCCTGCATATACGAGCGAAGTATTTCGAGCTTGGTGTTGATAGCCGCCTGTCCAGTCTCGCTTGCCTTGCTCACGAGGTTGTCCCAATATTCTTGGGTATGTGTGAGATAAGTGGAAAGCATCTCGCAAAGGTCCTCGTCGGTGCTCATGGCTGAATAGGGCGAGATAAAACCGAGGTCGAGAGCCTCCTGGTCGGTGAGGTTCACCCAGCTCTGCGAACGATAGTTGGTAGGAGTCACTTCCTTATACTCAGTGGGATAGTCCTTAGTCTGATGCAGGATATGAGTAAACTCATGGTGCATGGTGTGGAAATACCAGTAGTTGAGGAAGTCGATATCGAGATTGTCGAAGTCGAGACTGTTGATGTTACAGAGAGTAATCTTCATACCACCCTCAGCCACACCGATATTCACCGACCCGTCGGTGTTATACTGCGGCGAACCGACGAGATGTATCAGTTTGGGGCAATATGTGCGGATGAATGTGTTGCCCATCACCTCGGCATAGGCATCAAGCCACAGGTATTTCGTCAGCTTCGCCATAGCCACAGCCTTGTCGTATTCGGCAGGCGTGAGGTTATAACCAGCATCACTCTCGTTGAACTCAAAACGATACTTAAACTGTATGTTGTATTCATCGACATAGTTGGTCTTGAGCCATCTGTCGAAATCGTTCTCCGGCATGGAAACCGAGTCATCGAACACGCTCTTGGGGTCGAGGTCTTCGTTGCTGCAAGCTCCAAGTGAAAGAGCCATTGCTGCTATGAATATATATTTCTTCATATTTAATTCCTAATTTCTAATTCATAATTCCTAATTATCAGAAGTTTACCTCGGATTTGCCTCCAGTCCAGCTGAGATTACATCGTCGGGCAACTGGAATGCGCGCCTCAGGTCATCCTTACGCAGGATGTCGGGAGTCTCTCCGGCACGGTTGTGGGCAATCTCTATACCGAAGCGCTTGATGTCCTGCCAACGCAGTCCGTCCATTATTGTCTCGCAGCGACGCATGTGGAGAATGCAATGGAACAGGCTCTCCTGAGTCTCGTCATCTACTGTGAATCCACTCGGATGAAGGCGTTTCTTGGGAGTGGAATATGCCGATGCTGGCAGTGGGTCGCCGTTGGCATCCTCACTATATTCCATATCGCCATAGATGGCCTCCACATCCTCAATGGATATGTCAAAGGTGGTGCGGCAGTTATACAGCATCCATGTGTTGATGTCCTCGACAGCCTTGTCATACTGCTTGAGATGAGCGTAAGCCTCGGCACGGCAGAGCAGTGTCTCAGGACCTGTGAGCGGTACGGTGACTACCATCGGATAGCCGATACCGTTCACCTTATCCACATACTGCATGTCCTGGCGATACTTGGTGTAGCATATCTTCTGCTCAATACCCCAGCATGAGTTTGCCATGTAGAGGTCGCTGCTTGTGCCATATGCTCCCCAAAGACCACTTGTGCGATAAGTCTCGATGTTGCAGATATACGTGGCGTTATGTCCATAGCGTGTACCCGTATTGTAAGGACCCACCCAGAATGGCATCTGCGATGTGGCAGTCTGCAACAGGAAGTTGGCAGGCGACTTGGTAGATACAAACTCATTGCAGCGTGAAGTGAAGTCGGAAGGCATCTCATATATGGCCTTCCAGTCGCGCATCACCTTTCCCGGGGTGTTGCCGAGCACCTTGTCAGCACACTCGATAGCCTTGTCCCACTTCTGATAGTAGAGATAGAAACGGGTGGCAAAGGCGTATGCTGCATTGCGGTTGAAATGATATTTCTGCACTGTATAGATGTTGTTGTCGATGAGGGGCAGTCCCTCCTCGATGTCCTTGGCTATATTGGCATACAGTTCTGCCAATGTACCACGCGTATATTCCGGCTTAACCGTTGTTTCCGGTTCTGTGGCGTATGGCAAACCCAGGTTTTTGTCGGCTGTCTCGGGGGAATAAGCCTGGCAGAAGAAGTTGGCAAGACAGAAGTGTCCCCATGCCCTGCACATAAGAGCCTCGCCACGCTGTGCCTTCATCGTCTCGCCGCCTCCCATCTCTTCTATCGAGGCAAGAGCCTGATTGGCCGATGCAATAGCCAAATAGGTATTGTTCCAAAAACTCAATGGCGAGTCATTGCCTGTGCCGGTGATTTTCTTCCACAGGTATGCCTCCTGCTGCTGTCTCTCACCGATGGTGTAGTTGCTACCATTATCCATGGTATTGTCGGATGCCATCTCGCAGAGATAGTTGGTGTTGCTCTCTGAGTATGCCGACACAAGCAGTTTTGTCACCTTCTCGGCACTGTTTATTTCCGTGCGGTTGTCAGGCATCTTGTCGAGGAAGTCATCACACGATGTCAATGTCAGAGCTGCCGCAAGGGTCATATATGATATTATTCTTGTTTTCATTGTCATAGTATTTATTATTATATTCCTAATCTAAGTGTAAGTGTAAATTGCTTTGGCATAGGCGATGCCACACCGCCACTGTTATAGAACTCAGGATCCTGTCCGTTGAGTTTCTTGTCTGAATAGATCAGGAAGAGGTTGGTGGCCTGCAGCTTCAGAGAGAGGGCTGACAGCTTAAGCGGCTGAATGAGTTTCGCCGGGAAGTCGTATGTCAGCGATATCTCCTTCATACGTATAAAGTCGCCCTTGGCAACTCGCTCGGTTGAGTAGTTGTAGGCATTATAAGCATAGCTCAGATAAGGGTCGTTGTTGAGCAGACGCTTGTCGGCTATTACCGGCACATTCGTAATCAGTTCGTCGCCCTGTACTGTCCAGCGGTTCTTGAACTCCTTTGGCATGGCAGTAAGGTCGCTGTATGAACTCTTGAACACTGGGTCAAGACGGATGACATTGCCGAAGGCGTAGGTCATGAAGACGTTGAGCTTGAAGTTCTTATAGGTGAAGACGTTACCAAACGAACCTGTGATAGTGGGGTCGATAGAACCTTCATATACCAAGTGACTCTTCTCGTTGTATTCCTGGAAATAGATGTCGGAGGTGGTCACCTGTCCGCTCTCGTTGATGAATGTCGGCACTCCGTCCTCGTTCAGTCCTTGGAAGTCAAACGAGAACAGTGAGCGCACTGGATAACCCGACATGGTGAATCCCGTACCTGTCACCATATCTATCACTCTTACGTTGGAGTCGAAGTCGGTGACGGTGTTCTTTGTCTTCGAGAAGATGAAGTCTGTATTCCACTTGAAGTCCTTGGTGACGATATTACGTGTAGAGAGCGACACCTCAATACCATGTGAGCGCATACTTGCCACGTTGGCATACTTTGTCACTCGTCCACCCACACCTGTTGTGGTAACGGCACCGATAAGGTCGTAGTTGTTGCGGCGATACCAGTCAAGTTCAAGGTTGATGCGGTTGTCGAGGAATCCCACGTTGGCACCGATATTAAACTCGTGCTTCTTCTCGTATGTCAGTTCACTGTTCTCCACATCGTTGATACCCAATCCCGACTCACTCACGTCGGTTGACGGACGCCAGGGGTTATAGCTGGTGATAACCACCTTGGAGTTGGTGATGCTCGACGGACCGCGGTCGGCAGTCAGTGAGTAAGAAGCGCGGAGTGTAGCGTTTGACAATACCGAGCGAACAGACTCAAACCAGGGTTCCTCGTGGATGTTCCATGCTCCCGACACGTTCCATGTGGGCAGCCAGCGAGCCGAACGACTCTTTCCGAGTTTGTTTGTTCCCTCATAACGCACTGTTCCGTTGACGCTATAGCGTCCCTTCCATGAGTAGTTGGCTGTACCGAAGAAGGCTGCCGAACGGGTGTAGCTATCTACAACAGAGAAATACTGTGTACCTTCCTCCTGTCCCTGCTTGAAGTAGAGATAGTCGTAGGATGGCAGCATACCCATGTCATACTGAATACCAACACCATGGAAGAAGGTACGGCGACGCTCAAGGTTGTTCACCTCCATACCTCCGAAGAGATTAACAATATGGTCTTCGTTATATACGTCGTTGTAGTTGGCAGTGGCACGGAAGTCCCAACTGTTCATTCTGTATTTTGTTTCGCGATAGAAACCGCCTACAGGCAATACGGTCACAGGAAGCGAGTTGACCTTGTCGGGGTCGGTATATAACCATGGGTTGGCATCCCTCACTGTGGCATCGTCCATAGCGCGATATGCCCATGCCTGGTTGGCATAGTCGTGAATCTCGTGCTCCTGAGTGGTTGTTGAGAACTTATATGCTCCCAATACCGAGATCTCAACCTTAGTGATGGGCTTATACTTCAATTCTCCCTGTATCTTGGTATCAACCACGTTGAAGTTCATGAAGTTATTTTCAAGTTCGTGGAAGATATTAAAAGGAGCGAAATTTCTAATGTAGTACTCATTGGGATCAAGAGTGCGTGATGTGTTAAGAGCGTATGAATAGGGGTTGATGTCGAAATCACGACGCACCTCTCCCGACACGGGGTCAAGACTCTGACCGAGTGTACCAGGTGCTCTCTGCTTACGATAGGCGGCATTACCGATGATGTTCACCGTAACCTTCTTTGATATGTTATACAGGGCATTGATATTACCTGTGTATCTCTGCACACTGCTCTGCTTATACCATCCCGGATCGTCCATGATACTGAACGAGGTGTAGTATTGTGCCTTGTCGGTACCGGATGACATACTGACAGAGTGATTCTGTGAGATAGAGTTGCTGAAGAGCAAGTCAAACCAGTCGGTGTTCCTGTATTCAGCCTCACGAAGATAGGCATTGCGTGCAGCCTCGGTGTTGGCAAGTCCAAAGCTGCCCAAGGTCTCGTCGTAGCTATTAAGCAAGTGGTACATCTTACCATAAACACCACTGTCGGATGCACGATATGTACCGGCGAAGTTGATGATACCACCTTTTTCCATCTCGCGATATACACCCATCTGCTCCTGCGAGTTCATGATATTGAAATTGCTGTAACTCGGTTTGAGGCGCATGGTGAACTCACCCGTATAGCTAATCTTGTTGCTACCGGAGTGTCCCTTCTTGGTTGTCACGACAATCACACCGGCCATCGCGCGCGCACCATATATAGAGGTGGCACTACCATCCTTAAGAATCTGGAACGACTCGATGTCGTCGGCATTAAGTCCGGCAATGGCCGAGGAGATAAGAGTGGCAGCGTCTCCCGATGACAATGCATCGGCATCCACCTCTGTCACATCCTCCATGATAACACCATCGACAACCCAAAGTGGTTTGGAGCTACCATAGATTGACGTTGCACCACGCACACGGATGCGAGGAGCAGTACCGAATGTGCCGCTCACGTTCTGCACTGACACACCGGCAGCCTTACCCTCAAGAGCGCGACTGACATCGGACACACCGTCGAGCTTCACCTTGTCGCCGCTCACCTTAGTGGTTGCTCCGGTGAAGAGGCGCTTGTCCATCTTCTGCATACCAGTGACAACCACCTCACCAAGAGTCTGGGCGTCAGGCATCAGTTCAACCTTCATACCCTCGCGTGCCTTTACAGTCTGCGACACCATACCGATGTAGCTAATAACCAGTTTCTTACCGTTAGGCACAGCAATAGTAAAATTACCGTTAACGTCGGTGATAGAGCCTATCTTCTGCCCTTCCACCATTACCGACGCACCAATGACTGGTTCGCCGTCTTCATGGGAAACAACTGTTCCCGACACTTTTGTCTGAGCCATTACTATTCCTACAAATAGCAGTAATGCCGACAAAAGCGTAATAATGCGTTTTTCCATAAAATGTATTACTGTATTTCTCTCTTTTAATTAAAACTGCTGCAAATTTAGGCATAATAAATTTAACCTACATATACAGACTAAGAGAAAGAAAATAATATATTATTAATTTTAAATTTTAACATAATGAGAAAATTTTACTATTTATTTCTAACGATGCTTCTTGGCATGGTCGGAATGTCGGCTAATGCTCAGGAGGCTAAGTCAATGAAGGTGATTTTCAATGTTGACAATCCCGACAACGTTACAATCAATGTGGACGGAGTTAATCAGAAACTTGTTGCTGGTGACAACGAAATCACACTTAATGCACCTTACGGTTATTATAGTTCTGTTTATGTAAATGCTACTGATGGCAATTTTATTACTGAAGTAATGAAAGATGGAGCTAATCAGGTTTACAATCAATACAATACTCAATGGTATTATTCTCCATTGGATGCAGATGCAGACAAGACAATTTCAATTAAGACTATTGCCGGAAAAGATGCCCGTACAGCAAGCTGCACCGTGAATGTAGATGATGCTTCAAAGGTAAGAGTACGACGCAGTGGTTCATATTCTACAGTAGAACTGCAGAATGGCGATAACACAGTATATTATATCCCTGGATACGAGACAATGCTGATGATTGAAGCAGCAACCTCTGGATCTATATTGTATAAGGTAACTCTTAACGAAACAGAATTGCCTTATTCGAATGGTTATTCCGCAAACCTTAGCGCCGAAGGTGGTGATAAGATTGATATTAAGGCAAACTTCCCCGAAGGTCTTACATATAATGTAAAGTTTACTTATGTTGACGAATTTAAGGCTAAGGGTGTAGTGACTTGCGTTACAGTTAATGGTACTGCTATTGAGGATTATGATAATACTAAAGGATTCGATGTTCCTGCCGGACAATCTGTCGTGGTTTCTTTTGATAATGTAAACTACAAGATTGATGCAGTGAAGTTAAATGACAATCCAGTTTATGTTTATTCTTCATATAGTTTCACTCCAACTGCTGACACCGAGATTAATATCGATGCTCATAAGTATGGCACTGTTAAAGCTACACTGAATATTGACAACAAGGACAATGTCACTGTATATAAGGGATATTCTTATCAGAACGATATCATAACAGTAAATGATGGCGATAACGAAATTGAGCTTTCTGAGAACAATGCTGTTATCACAATCAAAGCTAATTCAGGTTGCTTCATCACTTCTGTGACATATGGCGAGACTGTTCTATCAAACCAGAGTGAATATACAATCAACCCTGTAACTGAAGGCATGGAAATCTCTGTCATTTCAGGTGCTATCGTTCGAGACAAGTCGTTCACTCTTAACATCGATGACATCTCTGCTGCTCAGTATGGTTTCAACTTGACACGTACAGACCGTACAAATGTTGAGAATCTCGCTACAGGCGAAAACAAGGTGGCTTTCGCTGAAAACGAGACTCATTATCAGCTCGCTGCTTATGGTTCTTCCGTATTTGGAGTATTTAAGAAAGGCGTCATGATTAATCCAAGCTATCAGGGTGGAACATCTATTGAATTCGATGTTGCTGATGGTGATGTATTTGATGCATACGTAAAGACATTGCCTTCAACTTATAATGTGAAATTTACTTTGGGAGAAGGTATTGAGTCTTACCAGATAAATGAGGTTTCTGCAAGCTATGTAGGTGCTTCCAACCTGTGGTTGAACATGGGCTATACTGCTATTGAAGGTACTTCATTTGATATTACCATCACCCCGTCTAGTGGTTTGAACATTGATGTAAAGGTTGGTGAAACAACTATAACTGCCGATGCAAATGGTGTTTTCGTAATTCCTGTTTCTGGAGCAGCAACAATCAGTATCACCAAGTCAACTGGCACCGGCATCAACACCATCAACGCCTCAAATGCTGACAATGCTATCTATACTCTCCAGGGTGTGAAGGTTAACGGCAAGGCAGCTAAGGGCTTGTATATCAAGAACGGCAAGAAGGTCGTAGTGAAGTAAGTAATCAAGTGATTTTAGATATAATAATACATAAAATCAACTCTATTTAAGAGAGGTCGGGGAGTCCAATAACGGACTTTCCCGACTCTCTTGTTTTTTCTCATAATAAGAAATATAAAAGAAATATCATGAAAATGAAATTTGTTTTCGCGTCGTTGCTGATAACGACGGCGCTTTCGGCTCAGGCTCAGACCAAGCTCGGAATATCCGAACAGGTGAGGCTTAGGGAACTGAAAAGTGAGCTGAGGAAAACCGATGTTTTCCAGTATAAGAAAAGCACATCACAGCGGGCAAAGGAATTGCTCGGAGTGAATCCTTCTTACGCCTTGGCGATTGCCCAGTTGGCAGAAGGAACTACGGAAGAAGAGCTTAAAGCACAGGGAGTGAACGTGATTCGTAGTCGCAGTGGCTTTGCCTTCATTGCTGTGCCATTGGATGACGCTGAGCGCGTAGCTGCTACCAAGGGAATCAAGAGGATTCAGTTTGAACGTCCCGTTCAACAGAAGTTGAAGTATGCCCGATTCGACACTGGCGTGGATAAGATTCACGAAGGTATGGGTCTGTCGCAGGCTTATACGGGTAAGGGAATTGTGTGCGGTATTGTTGACCAGGGCTTCGACCTGAACCATATCAACTTTTTGGACGAGAACGGCGAACCGAGAGTAAAGTATTTCGAGAGGGTAGGATATAACTATAATTATAAAAATCCGACTGACCCTATTGCGGAAAGAACCATATACAATACTCCCGATGCAATACGCGGTTATCAGACAGATGCCACAACGACATATCATGCCGCGCACACTATGGGAATCATGGCAGGAAGCTATAAGGGAACAGCCAAAACAGCCTCTCTGACCGATACCGAACCCTATGTGGCTATTGACGATATTCCTGTTCCTTTCTATGGAGTGGCTTACGATGCCGACATCGTGGCTGCCAACTGTGAGGAATATACCGACATATTGATTGCCATCGCAGTAGAGGACTTGTTGGGTTATGCCGAGGCATATAACAAACCGATGGTGGTGAACCTCTCATTAGGCACCAACCAAGGTTCGCACGACGGAAAGGCAGTGGTGTGCCAGTTCTTTGATGTTTTGGTTGAGGAACTGAATGCCAAGATTGTAATGGCAACAGGCAATGAGGGCGACCAGAAGATTGCCGCCAATAAGACTCTCACGGCTGAAGATAATTTATTCCAGACATTTATCACCGGCGACACCTTCAAAACAGAACAGGGAGATATCTACGTGCGCTCAGGACAGGTGGACATATATGGCAACGACCTGAAGCCGTTCAAGTCATTGCAGGCTATAGTGTGGAATACATCTCGTGGCAGGATTTCAAAAAGATACACCCTTGAAATTAATGAAGAGACATTGGGTTCGGGTAAGTACTGGTGTTCAAGTTCTGACTATCAGGACTATGACTCTGACGTGGTCGATGCCACCCTTGCCCAGTATTTCAGCGGAACAATAGGGCTTTTTTGTGAAGTGGATAGTTCACTCGGTCGCTCGCACTGCATAGTGTCGTTCGACCTCGTGGATAACGCCGAAAAGAATATTGACAACAACTATAAGATTGGATTTATTGTCGAAGGTGAGGCAGGACAGCGTGTAGATGCTTTCACCGTGGGATATTTCCATGGATTGAGCAGCTACGATATCGGTGGCTTCACCGACGGTTCATGCAATGGTTCAGTTAGCGACATGGCTTGTGGAAAGAGAACATTGAGCGTAGGTTCGTATAACACTTCCGAGGGTTGGGCTCAGTTGGACGGATTCAGATATTCCCAAGAAAATGCCAGAATAAAATTGGGCAAGGTGTCGCCATTCTCTTCTTACGGAACATTGATCGACGGACGCAACCTGCCTGATGTGGTCGCTCCTGGAGCTTATATCATCTCGTCAATGAACCGTTATTATCTGGAAGTGAATGAAAACACTTTTGGCAACTTCAGTGCCGTGGCAAATGTTAATGGTGTTGACTATCCATACGCATGGGCGGCTGGTACGTCAATGGCTTGCCCGATGGTGTCGGGTATCATTGCCCTGTGGCTTGAGGCCGACCCGACACTCTCGATGGAGGACATCCGTGACATCATCCGACAGACATCGCGTATGGACGAGGACATGCTCGAAGCCGACCCCGTGAAGGTGGGAGCAGGAAAGATTGACGCATACGAAGGACTCAAGGAGGTGCTTCGCAGAAAGGCTGCCGGAATACAGGGCGTGCAGGCTGATGACAACCGACTCGTGGTGTCGCAGGCCGGTGAGCGTGGAGTGAAGGTGTTCCTTGCAGGAGCCAAGAAGCTCAGGGCAGAGGTGTTCACCATGGCTGGAGTGAAGGTGCTTGAGCAGACCACCAACGGCGACGAGGCTCTGCTCGACCTCAGTGGCAAGAACAAGGGCTCTTATGTCATTCGCGTCAATGGCAAGCAGTCGAAATGTATTCTCGTTAAATAATAATATAATAAGGTATATATATGAAAAGACTATTTAAGACATGGCTCGGCTTTGCATCCTTGGTGGGAGCATTGCTATGCCTGCCCCAGACAGTGACGGCGGCAGAAGATGAGCCGATAATTGAATTTAAGACCGTTGTGGCAGAAGCCTCAGGCGGTACGTCAGTGACCATCTTCGTAGGTGGATTCAACAAGGAAGAGGATTATTTGGATATTGACTGCGGTGCCGGACTGGAGGAGCAGGAGATGGGCATTGCCTCTTTCGACAAGACCACAGAGACATGGAGTGGGGGTATGACATATACCTGTACTCCCGGTAGTGATGGTGTGGTGAAAATTTATGGTGACCCATCGAATATCGCTGTCATCAACTTCGAGGGATGCTATATCTCGCAGATTAAGATGGCTAATATGCCAAATCTCTACTATCTTAACCTCGACCACAACCAATTGGAGGCTCTCGACCTCAGCGACCAGTCGTCGCTGCAGTATATCACTGTGGCTGACAACCCCTTCGACAAGAGTCCGCTGAAGATTGGCGGCAACAAGCCTAACCTGCAGGTGCTCGCCATCGGACAGACAGATAATCTCGACCAGTCGTTTAATCTATCCGACTATCCGAATATTATCTCGTTCGACGCATACGCATGCAAGGGGCTCAAAACAGTTGACCCTACAGGATGCCCTGAGCTGCAGCAGCTCTCGCTCGACGGAACACAGGTGAGTTCATTGGATGTTAGCAAGAATACTCATTTGACTATCCTTAACATCAGCGATACCAATATCCCGAGCATAGACCTCAGTAATCTTACCTATTTGCAGCAGTTCTATGCCGACCGTCAGGGTTCACAGACAAAGTTGGAGAAACTTGACGTGACAAATAATATTTCCCTGGTGTATCTCTTTGCAGCCGGTAATAACTTTACAGAGGTTGACGTCACCAAGAACGACTTCCTTCAGCAGCTATATCTCGCCGACAACATGTTGACGCGTATCGACCTGTCGAACAATCGCAATCTTGTGAATGTCATTCTGCGCAACAACTGCTTCACATACGCCACACTGCCCGAACCTCAGGGCACATGGGTTCAGTATGACTATTATCAGAGAAATATGCCTGTGGCAGCAACTTATAAGGTGGGCGATGTGATCGACCTCTCTGACAAGGTGTTGCGCGAGGGTACTACCACTACATTCGGTATGTTCCTTGTGGATGAAACCAATCTTACCACCACGGCTCTCGACGAAAGCTATTATAAATATGAAAATGGTAAGGTGACACTGCTTAAGGAAATAGGAGAAGACCTGAAGGTTTATCTCGCTTTTGCTAATGATATGTTCCCCGACCTGCAGCTCGATTATCTGCCTTTGCGAACAGATAATTTCAGGGTTAAGACCGTGGAGGAATTCGGTAAGCCCGACATCGCTTTCTCTCTTTCTGCCCCTGTTCTTGACAGAAATGGTGTTGACGTAAAACTTAAGGTGGGAATTGTCGGTGCTACCGAGGCTAATCCCAAGAAATTCTATGTTGACTTCGGCGACGGACAGAAGAAGGAATTTACTGCTACTACTGAGACAATACCTGCCGACTTCAATGTGAATACTAAGAGCACTTATGGCACAATCACTGTATATGTGGAGCAGGATGACATCGTGAACGCACTTGGCATCGACGGTATGACACTGAACAGTATCGACCTGAGCAAACTGCGTTCAATGCAGTATCTGTCGCTCGTAGGTACAGGACTTTATGCTATTGACCTTGGTTATAACAAGGGATTGAAGAGCCTTGTGCTCAACGGCAACTATTTCTCATCACTCAACATTCGTGGTGTGAACGACTATTTCCAGAAGAACTTCCTGCAGGACATAGACCTGTCGAACAACGGAATGATGAGCGTAACGCTGAATGATATGGGTACTATCCATAACCTCAATCTCAGCAACAACTTTATAGAGGAGTTGTCGCTTAAGGATGCCGACAATATGGAAACTCTCAATCTCAGCAACAACAGTCTTACTTCGGTCAACCTCAGCTATATGACGCTGATGACTAAGTGTGACATCTCCAACAACCAGATTGTTGACCTTGTAATGCCGGAAACCAACTCGCTCAGGGAGTTCAAGTGCGAGCAGAACGCTCTCAATTTCTCTACTCTGCCAGTGCTCAAAGGTCTTGACGTGTTTACATTCGCTCCGCAGAAGGATGTGCAGATTGCTACTCTCGCTCCAAGTATCGACCTTGAAGACCATAGCCAGGGTGGAACAACAGTATATGTTTGGAAGCAGGAGGACGGAACTGCATTGACCGAGGGTACCGACTATACCATTACTGACGGTATGACCCTTTTCCTCTCTCCGATATTCGGCAAGAAGGTTTATTGCGAGATGTCTAATCCTTCATTCCCTGGACTTACTCTGAAGACATCATCCGTTGAGGCTGCTGATATGCCAAAGAATAAGTTGGCAACATTCAAGACTCTTGAGGATGGCGTGGCTACAATGGTTTTGCGTGCTAAGGATATTTCAACTATCTGTATAGACTGGAAGGGTGGTGGATTAAGTATGGCTACCTATTCAGTAGATGATAATCTCACCACATTGAATGTCAAGACTTACGCAGGACGAGAATGTGCTGTTTATGCATATAAGGCTGACGTGCCTCTCTATGTATTCAACCTTACTGGTGCTAAGTTGGCTGATGTTGACCTCACAAATATGACGCAGCTCACACTCGTGAATATCGACAATGCCGGTATCTCGGATATTAAACTGCCAAGTGGACATAACTTGATGGAGCTGAAGTTGAACAACAACAATTTCGAAAGCATCGACTTGGGAGACCATGCTGCCGACTTGATGCTGTTGTCAATGAACGACAACAAACTGACATCATTCGATGCTACGGCTTGCAGAAACTTATCTTTGCTCTATCTTGCCAATAACCAGTTGGCAGAGGTGAAACTCGATAACAGCAATATGTGGGATCTCGACCTTTCGGGCAACCAACTCGCTACAATCGACCTAAGCAAGGTGCCTTCGCTCAACCAGATATTCTTGTCAAACAATCTCCTTGAGACAATAGACTTGTCGAAGATAAGTGATTTGAGAGCTGTGCATATCGACAAAAACAAGTTCCGCTTTAGCACATTGCCTTTGCCTGTATATCAGGAATATCAGTATGGCGAGCAGCAACCAATCGACGTCACCATTGAAAATGGAGTTATAGATCTTTCCTCTGAGAAGGAGATTGACGGAGCTGCAACAACATACCGTTGGTTTGTGGGTGAGCCTTGGTATGACGAGGACTCTGGTGAATTGACAGGTGAGGAACTCTTTATTGATGACGAGTATTTCCTGAAAGACGGTGTCACCACATTCAATCTGTCATCACCAATAGAAAATGTCGTAGGTGCAATGCTTAATGAGAAGTTCCCCAACCTCACTGTCTATACCAACCCGATAAGTGTGACTGCGGCTGGTATTCAGGGCGTGGAGATTGATAATACCAATGGTCCTGCCAAGGTATATAATATCAATGGAATGCGCCTCGATAATGCTAATGGCAAGGGAATATTTATCATCAAACAAGGCAATAAGACTCGTAAGGTGGTTAAATAAGGTTAAATAATTAAGAGTGGAGATTATTTCTTTACTCTTAATTCTTAATTCTTAATTTTTATTCGTACCTTTGCACCCGCATTTCGCAAAACAACATATTTATAACATTATTAATTAATTAAAGTCTATGTATTTAGATCAAGCAAAAAAACAAGAGATCTTTGGACAATACGGAAAGTCTAACACTGATACTGGTTCTGCTGAGAGCCAGATAGCATTGTTCTCATACCGTATTTCCCACTTGACGGAACATCTGAAGAAGAACCGTAAAGATTATACTACTGCAAGATCCCTGACCCAGCTCGTAGGTAAGCGTCGCGCCCTGCTCGACTATCTCTACGACCGCGACATCGAACGCTATCGTGCGATTGTCAAGGCTCTCGGACTCCGTAAGTAAGTAGGAAGCTGAAAGATTAAATCCCGCAGACCAATTCGGCTTGCGGGATTCTTTTTAGGAGAATATAATAAGGTAGAAAAAATGCAAGATATTAGGAATATAGCAATTATTGCTCACGTCGATCATGGTAAGACGACATTGGTGGATAAGATGATGCTCGCTGGCAACCTCTTCCGTGACGGACAGGACCTCAGCGGACAAGTTTTGGATAGCAACGACCTTGAGCGAGAGAGAGGTATCACTATTCTCTCGAAAAACGTTTCCATCAACTGGAAAGGTACAAAAATCAATATTATAGATACTCCGGGACACTCCGACTTCGGTGGCGAGGTGGAGCGTGTGCTCAATATGGCCGACGGATGCCTACTGCTCGTGGATGCATTCGAAGGACCTATGCCGCAGACTCGTTTCGTGCTGCAGAAGGCTCTGCAGATTGGACTCAAACCGATTGTCGTGGTGAACAAGGTAGATAAGCCTAACTGCCGACCCGAGGAGGTTTATGAGATGGTGTTCGACTTGATGTTCTCCCTCAATGCCACTGAGGATCAGTTGGACTTCCCTGTGGTGTATGGCTCCGCCAAGAACGGATGGATGAGTGAGGACTGGAAGAAGCCTACCGACAATATTACATACTTGCTCGACAAGATTGTTGAGGTGATACCTGCTCCTAAGGTGATTGAGGGTACACCGCAGATGCTCATCACATCACTCGACTATTCGAGCTACACGGGACGTATCGCTGTGGGACGTGTGCATCGTGGCACCCTTAAGGAGGGACAGAACATTTCTATCTCTCATCGTGACGGAAAGATTGAAAAGACCAAGATAAAGGAACTGCATGTGTTCGACGGTATGGGCCGCAAGAAGGTGCAGGAAGTGCAGTGTGGTGACGTATGTGCCATCATCGGACTGGAGAAGTTTGAGATTGGTGATACCATCTGCGACTTCGAGAATCCCGAGCCGCTGCCTCCTATTGCTATCGACGAACCGACAATGTCGATGCTCTTCACTATCAACGACTCGCCGTTCTTCGGTCGCGAGGGTAAGTTTGTCACTTCGCGCCATATCAACGACCGTCTTCAGAAGGAGTTGGAGAAGAACCTCGCATTGAGGGTCAGTCAGTTTGAGGACTCTACCGACAAGTGGGTGGTCAGCGGACGTGGTGTGCTCCATCTCTCCGTGCTCATCGAGACTATGCGTCGCGAGGGCTATGAGCTTCAGGTTGGACAGCCACAGGTGATTTACAAGGAGATTAACGGTGTGAAATGCGAACCTATCGAGGAGATGACTATCAACGTGCCCGAGGAGTTTGCATCGAAGATGATTGATATGGTCACTCGCCGCAAGGGTGAGATGACATCCATGGAGTCGCAGGGCGACCGTGTGAACATCGAGTTTGATATTCCATCGCGCGGTATCATCGGTTTGCGTACCAACGTCCTCACTGCTTCACAGGGTGAGGCTATCATGGCTCATCGCTTCAAGGAATATCAGCCTTACAAGGGAGACATTGCAAGACGTGTCGCCGGTTCGATGATTGCCCTTGAGAATGGTACGGCATACGCTTATTCTATCGACAAGTTGCAGGACCGTGGTAAGTTCTTCATCGATCCAGGTGACGAGGTGTATGCAGGTGAGGTTGTAGGAGAGCATGTTCATGACAATGACCTTGTGGTGAACGTGGCAAAGGCGAAGCAGTTGACTAACACCCGTGCCAGTGGTTCCGACGACAAGGCTCGCATCGTGCCGCGCACTGTGCTCTCACTTGAAGAGGCTCTTGAATATATCAAGGAGGACGAACTTGTGGAGGTTACTCCCAAGAGTATGCGCATGCGCAAGACAATCCTCGATCACAACGATCGCAAGAAAGCGAGCAAGTGATTATTAAATTCTTAAAAGGAAGTCTTTTGTCGTTTGAAACGACGTTTCTCCCACAGTACTCCAAAAGTCGTGATACATGGCGGCATTGGTGTCCTTTAGGGGAATGTCGCTGATGACACGGAACGAGATAAACGGAATGCCGTAGATATGGCAAGTTTGGGCTATTGCCGCAGACTCCATATCTACGGCTGCCGCTTCAGGGAAATGACCTACTATCTCGCGCATCTTTTCGCGGGAATCGACAAACCAGTCGCCGGTGACAATCAGTCCGGCATGAACTCTCGGTGATACCGACTTTGCCTTTTCAACAAGTTCTATGGGTGATTCATATCGAGCCGGCATGCCCTGCACTTGCCCATATACTGTTTTACCGATGGCTTCGCCGCAATATACATCGTGATATGCCAATTCTGTGCTCACCACAACGTCCATCACCTCCATGTCGGTGCGACCGCCTCCAGCACAACCTGTTGACACCACAAGGTCGGGACTATAGCGGCGTATCAACTCACTAACTCCCACTGCGGCATTCACCTTTCCAATACCGCATTGATGCAACACTAACTCGTTATCGCCAAGGCGTCCCATGACGAATATCCTGCCTCCGTCCTCTTCTCTTTTCTGTCCGTCGAGCAGTTCACTTATACGACGGAATTCCTTGTCCATCGCGATAATTATACCAATCTTCATGAGTTACAATTCTTGTAGCCATTTCTTACCAGGCTTGGTATAAGAAAAGATAACAAGTGAGACACCAATTAAGGCACAAACACCAAATAACAATTCTAACATATCCATAATCTTATTTATATTTTAATATTTGATTAGCAAAAAATGCCAGTGAGAAAGTGGCAATTAACCCCAAAATAAATATTGGCAAATTAATAATCGTATCGCTATTTGTTAATAGAGGACTTAAGCCCCCTAACCCTAACGTAGCAAATATCAATTTGGCCAAATCATAGAAAAAAGAGGCAAGCTTTTCTTTACGAACATTATTTCGTTGCTCAATTTTCTCAGTTCTTTTTCTATTTGATTCAAATTCACTCATAAGCTTTTTTGTCTGCAAAGATAAAAACTATTATTGAAAAAAACAAGAAAATAGATAAAAAGATTTGTTTTTTATAATAAATGGTTGTTATTTCCTGTTTTTTTTGTAACTTTGTGCCCGAAAACAAAAAACATTAAATAGAATGAGTACATTTAAGAAATGCTTGCCTGATGTGCTGGCAGTGATATTGTTCGTAGTATTGTCGTTTGCATACTTCTTCCCCGCTGACACCGAGGGCAGAATTCTCTATCGTCACGATTCCGCAGCGGGAGTGGGATTTGGTAGAGACGCCTCTGAATATAATAAGCAGACAGGAGATATATGCAGATGGACAAATTCGGCATTCTGCGGTATGCCCACCTATCAGAGCGCACCGTCATATAAGAGTATGGATGCATTGCACATGGTTGCTGACGCCTATCATCTTTGGTTGCCCGACTATGTGTGGTACCTATTCGCCTATATGCTCGGATTTTATATTCTCTTAAGAGCTTTCGACTTCCGTCAGTCACTGGCTGCATTGGGCTCGGTGATATGGGCATTCAGTACGTATTTCTTGATTATCATTGCCGCCGGTCATTATTGGAAAGTGATGGCATTGGCTTATCTTCCTCCGATGATTGCCGGAGTCATCCTCGCTTATAGGGGTAAATACCTGTGGGGCCTTGCAGTGACAGCCATTTTCACAGCCCTTGAGATACAGGCTAATCATGTGCAGATGACGTATTACTATATCTTTGTTATCATTGCCATGGTGATTGCTTTCTTCGTGGATTCATTGCGCAAGCACCAGATGAACCATTTCCTCAAGGCTGCGGGTGTGTCTGCTGCCGGAGCATTGATAGGAGTGATGATGAATATATCCAACCTCTATCACACATGGGAGTATAGCAAGGAGTCGATGCGTGGAAAGAGCGAACTCGTTAAGGCTAATTCTGATAATCAGACAAGTAGCGGTCTCGACCGCGACTATATCACTCAGTGGAGCTATGGTATCGACGAGACACTCACCTTGCTCATCCCTAATGCCAAGGGCGGCGCTTCGGTACCTCTCTCGCGCAGTGAGGTGGCTATGGAGAAGGCTGACAATAATTATGTATATATATATCAGCAACTCGGTCAGTACTGGGGCGACCAACCGATGACAAGCGGTCCGGTGTATGTAGGTGCATTCGTGATGTTCCTCTTCTTGCTTGCGCTCTTCATTGTGAAGGGACCTATGAAGTGGGCACTTCTTGCAGCAACGATATTATCGGTGCTCTTGTCGTGGGGACGCAACTTCATGCCGTTCACTGATTTCTTCCTTGATTATGTTCCGATGTATGCCAAGTTCCGCACAGTGGCTTCCATCCTCGTCATTGCCGAGTTCACTATCCCTCTGCTTGCCATGCTGGCATTGAAGAAGATTATCGAAGAACCCGAATATATTAAGAGTAATAAGAAATATCTGTATATATGCTTCGCATTGACTGCGGGTGTTTGCCTTCTGTTTGACATCTGTCCGGGGATGTTCGACTATATCTCTGCACAGGAGCGTCAGGCATTTGCTGGTGCCTCTGCCGACCAGTTGACTCCGCTCTTTGCTAATCTCACCGAGATGCGCGAGGCAGTGTTTACTGCAGATTGCCGCAGGTCGATGATTGTCATCTGTGCGGGATGTCTGATGATGTTCCTGTTCCTGCGTGGCAAACTGCAGGCAAATTATTTTGTGGGTCTTGTTCTCGTGCTCTGTCTCTTCGATCTTTGGATTGTCAACAAGCGCTATCTCAACGACGAGATGTTTGTGGAGGCAAGTGTAAAGGATCAACCGGTAAGTAAGGACGGAAGTATCGACTTTATCCTTAACGACAAGTCATTGGGATATCGTGTATTGAATCTGTCCAAGAGTACGTTCAATGAGAACGAGACTTCTTACTATGTCAACAGTATAGGTGGTTATCACGCAGCCAAACTGCGCCGCTATCAGGAACTGGTGGATGCTCATATCCACAAGGAGATGAACGGAGTGTTCTCATCTGTCGGCAAGGCCCAAGGCGATATGACCAAGGTGAATGGTGACAGCATATTCCCCGTGCTCAACATGCTCAACGCCAAGTATTTCATCCTTCCCCTTGAAGGAGGGCAGACTGTGCCCATCACAAATCCTTATGTCTATGGCAGTGCATGGATGGTGGATAAGGTGACGTATGTCGATAATGCCAACAAGGAATTGTCTGCTTTGTCGAATATGCAGTTGCGCCACGAGGCTGTGGCTGACAAGAAATTCAGTGATATCCTCGGAGGTAGCGTCAAGCAGGAAGGCGAGAGTATGGTTACTCTTAAGGTGTATGGTCCCAATCATGCAGAATACGAGGTTAACTCCACAAAGGGTGGAGTAGTGGTATTCTCTGAGATATATTATCCCGGATGGACTGCCACAGTGGATGGTGAACCTGTTGAGGTGGGGCGTGTCAACTATGTGCTCCGAGCCATCAAGGTGAAGCCAGGCAACCATAAGGTAATCCTCAACTTCGACCCGCAGACAGTGAAGACCACAGAGGTCATCGCCTACATCGCCTATGCCCTCCTCATCCTCGTCATCGCTCTGCTTGCATTTAAGAGAATGAGGAAGTCCTAATTCCTCATTCAATATAGTTGTGCGTGATATTGTGCCTTATGTACGCCCGGTGACCATAGGCGGCAACAACGACGAAGCATATAAGCACGAGAACAAACGACACATTGGTGGGAGGAAGGCCAAACCATGATACCTTCATGTCAATGATGGCTGCTTGAAGTGGGGGGAATACCGAACCGCCTATGATCGACATGATCAATCCGGCACCACCTACCTTCACGTTCTCTCCTACGCCACGAAGTGCAGTACCGTATATTGTGGGGAACATCAGCGACATGGTGGCACTGATAGCCACAAGACAGTAAAGACCATTGCGGTCGGTGAAGAGTATCACTCCCGCTGTGGCGCATGAAGCTATCACGGCAAGTATCATCAGCAGACGGCCTGGTTGTATGTATTTCAAGAACCATGTACAGATAAAACGGCTCACGGTGAAGAAGGCAAGGGCAAGGATATTGTATTTCTGTGACAGTATCTCGGCTGCCTTCTCTTCCATTCCCTCGTCCATGAAGATGTGCGTACCATACTGGATGATGAATGTCCAGCACATCACTTGAGCTCCTATATAGAAGAATTGCGCTATCACACCCTCACGATAGTTGGTTATATTATATAACTCGCGTATGGAGGTCGATAGTTTTTTCACTGAGTGGGTGTCGCCATGCTTTGGCATTGTCGTTACCCTGATAAGCACGAGCAACAATACCACGGCGGCTCCGATATACACGTATGGTTGGATAAGAATGTCGAGGTCGTAGTCACGGATTATATTAAACTGCGCCTCAGTAAGTGTCTTTCGGGTGGAGGTGTCCATCGGACTCATTCTTGCCTGCACATACTCCATTGCCACATACATTCCAGCAAGGCAACCCATCGGGTTGAATGCCTGGGCAAGGTTAAGACGGCGAGTCGCTGTATCCTCGCTTCCCATACAATAGATATATGGATTACAACTCGTTTCAAGAAACGATAGTCCGCATGTCATGATGAAATAGGCAATGAGGAACGGGAAGTATATTCCGGTCATCTTGGCGGGGATGAACAACAAGGCTCCAATGGCATACAGACCGAGACCAATCATCACTCCTGCCTTGAATGAATATTTCTGTATGAAGATGGCGGCAGGGAATGCCATCACGAAATAACCAAGATAGAATGCAACCTGGACAAAGGCTCCCTCAGTGACACTCATTCTGAATATCTTCGAGAAGGCCTTCACCATCGGACTCGTCACGTCGTTGGCAAATCCCCACAAGGCAAAGCATGCCGTTAGCATCACAAAAGGAATAAGAAAACTCACTCCGTTTTTAGTTAATATACCGTCTTTTTTTTCCATGTCTTTAGGCTTGTTTGTTCCAATCGAGCACAAAAGTACAACTTTTTTTGGAAAAAGTGCAAGTTTTTTAAAATAATTCAATAACTTTGCCGAAAAAAGTTGCAAATACGAACAAAACAATGAAGAAATTACTGTCTTTGCCCCCAAATCTCGTGGGCTCTTTTCACCAAATAACCGGCCTCGACCGAAATGAGTATTTCTGTACCAACGACCCCGTCGGACATAAGCTCGGTAGTGGTGGTGGCACCACCTATCTCCTCGAGCAATGCTATCTCCACGAGCAATATTATCAAGAAGAGAACGAGCCACCGTTCCCTGCAGTTTCGCTGCAGGGCTCCATCCCCTCTTTCTCCTCCTGGCTCTCCCTCGAGAAGCGCATCCTCCTCCATGCCGGAGGTCAGAGCCGCCGTCTTCCTTCCTATGCCCCATCAGGCAAGATACTCACTCCCATCCCCGTGTTCAGATGGGAGAGGGGGCAGCGTCTCTCGCAGTCGCTGCTCTCCCTGCAGTTGCCCCTCTATGAGCGACTGATGGCTCTTGCCCCAGATAATATCCACACTATGATTGTGAGTGGCGATGTATATATCCGTGCCGCCGAACAGTTGCCGCCTGTTCCTGATGCTGATGTCGTGTGCTATGGACTATGGCTCGACTCGTCGATAGCAAAGGACCATGGAGTCTTCGTGTCCGACCGCCGTTCTCCATCTGTCCTTAAACAGATGCTGCAAAAGCCATCGGTGGAAAAACTACAAGAACTGCTCGGTTCGCATTTCTATCTCACCGACATTGGCGTGTGGCTATTGTCCGACAGAGCGGTGGAGGCTCTTGTAAAGCACTCCAAGAGAGATGGAGAGATTATCGAGTATGACCTGTATTCGGAATTCGGTTGCGCCCTCGGAACCGACCCGATTATTGACGACGACGAACTCCGCTCTCTCTCTGTGGCAATACTGCCGTTGCCAGGTGGAGAGTTCTATCATTTCGGTACAAGCCGTGAGATGATATCCTCTACTGTCGCCATACAGAATATCGTAAATGACCAGAGGGAGATAATGCATAACGGACGCAAACCACAACCGTCCATCTTCGTGCAGAACGCTTCGGTAAATTTACCCATTACTGCCGAAAACACAAATATATGGATAGAGAACTCCTATATAGGTCGTAATTGGCATCTATCTCATGATAATATCATCACCGGAGTGCCTGAGAATGACTGGGACATCACCCTTGCCCCAGGAGATTGTATCGACGTCGTCCCCATCGGCGATAGCGACTACGCAATCCGCCGCTATAATATCGACGACCGTTTTGCCGGTTCTGCGCAGCAAGCTCCGCTTTTCCCAGTCTATCACGATATCCCCGCAACCCTTCCCCCCTCGCATAACCCGGATCCAGCCACCGTTCCCCGAAGTTTCGCTTCGGGGTTCCTCCGCTTCATCTCCGCCGAGGCTATCTCCACCGAGGCCAACCTCGTGCGTCTCTTTGCCCAGCGCCGCTCCTTCCAGAAAGGCAATTGGAGCGCCCTTGCCGCCAACTGGCGACACAGCGTCTTCTATCAGCTAGACCTGGAGGATGCTGCCCGTCATTTCAGCGAGATGGATATCCCCATGCCTGCTCCTCTTCCCGACGATGCTCCACTGCTCACGCGTATCAAGGATGCCATGTTCCGTGGCGACTGTGATAAGGCGTTCTCCCTATTGCAACACGGGCTCACCGAGACTGTCCTCGCCGAGAAGCAGTCGCCGCGTATGTCGGTATATAGCGACCAGATAGTGTGGGCGCGAAGTCCGGTGCGCATTGATATTGCCGGTGGTTGGACCGACACTCCGCCGTTCTGCCTCATGGAGGGTGGTAATGTCATCAACCTCGCCATCGAACTCAATGGGCAACCGCCGCTGCAAACATATATCCGCCCTTGTCGTGATCCCCATGTGGAGTTGCGAAGTATCGACCTCGGAGCTGTCGAGGTGGTGGATACATACGAGCAACTCGCTAATTATAATAAGGTGGGCAGTCCGTTCTCTATACCCAAGGCGGCTCTTGCCCTTGCCGGTTTCCTTCCCGGCTTCTATGCCGATGCCTATCCCTCCTTGCGTGCCCAACTCGAAGCCTTCGGTTGTGGTATCGAACTCACTCTGCTCTCAGCCATACCTGCCGGTAGCGGATTGGGAACAAGCAGTATTCTTGCAGCCACCGTGCTCGGGGCTATCAGTGATTTCTGTTCGTTGGCGTGGGACAAGAGCGAGATTGGTAAGCGCACGCTCATCCTCGAACAGATGCTCACCACAGGCGGCGGATGGCAAGACCAGTATGGTGGCGTTCTTGGCGGTGTCAAACTGCTGCAGACGCAAAAGGGATTCAATCAGCAACCGCTTGTGAGGTGGATGCCCGATGACGTGTTCACTCAACCTGAATATGCATCTTGCCATCTGCTCTATTATACTGGTATCACGCGCACTGCCAAGACTATCCTTGCAGAGATAGTAAGGCGCATGTTCCTCAACAGCAACGACCAACTCCGTCTGCTGCGCCAGATGAAGGCGCACACTCTCGGTATGTATGATGCCATTCAGCGGCAGGACTTTTTGCGCATGGGACAGCTCATACGCACCACATGGCGACAGAACCAACTGCTCGATAGTGGCACTAATCCCAATGCTGTGCAACATATCACCGACATGGTGGACGACCTGTGTCTTGGCTACAAGCTCCCCGGAGCGGGTGGTGGCGGCTACCTCTATATGGTGGCGAAAGACCCGGAGGCGGCAGCGCGTATCAAGCAGATTATCTCTACAAATATCACTACTCCCAATGCGCGCTTTGTGGATATGACCCTCAGTCGCAAGGGACTGCAAATATCAAGAAGCTAAAATGAGGTTATTAAGAAGTTAAGATGGAATTCAGGACTGTTGTCGATATCACTGCTCCCGACTTCTTCATAGAGCCGGAGCACAGGATTCTTACCGTGGGGTCGTGCTTTGCCGACCATCTCGGTCGCAAGTTTCGCGATGAGGCATTCGTTGCGGATGTCAATCCTTATGGTGTGATGTATAATCCGGCAAGTATATTGCATACTGTTGAGAGATACGGCGAGGCGGTGGATGTGGCGATATTCACGCTTGGCACCAATCATGTATATCGCGAGAAAGCCACTGGCGAGATTGTGGATAATTGCCAGAAACGGCCTCAGGCTCTCTTTCAGGAAGAGGTCCTGTCGGTGGATGTTTGTCGTGATTACTTGCTTAAGGCCATACAAGTTCTCCGTAACCGCAATTCGCATACGAAGATAATCATTACCGTCTCCCCCATTCGCTATGCCAAGTATGGCTATCATGGCAGTCAACTCTCTAAGGCTGCATTGCTCCTTGCTGTGGATAGCCTTATGAGGGACGGCGACATTGGTAAGGCGGGTGGTGTGTATTATTTCCCTGCCTATGAGATTGTCAACGACGAGTTGCGCGACTATCGCTTTTATGCTCCCGACATGCTTCATCCCTCACAGCAAGCAGTGGATTATATATGGGAACGGTTTGTTGCCATTGTCTTCAGTGATTCTACCCGAGAGTACCTTCGCGAGTGGAAACCGATAAAGGAGGCTCTTGCCCATCGGCCGTTTAATCCCGACTCCGATGCCTACCGCTCTTTTCTTGCCCGAACAATGGAACAGAAAAAATGCCTTTCTGATAAATATCCTCACCTCAAGTCAATAAATCAGTGATTATTGGTGTTAAATTATACTAAAAGCATTGCTATATGGAATATTTATACTAATTTTGCACTAAATTAAATTTAAGACAAGATTGTAAAATGATGAAAAAAGGATTATTATCTACATTGATTTTCATAATCGCCTTAACCATGGCTATGCCTGTAATGGCGCAAAATTATCATAACGGACGTCCAGAGATGCCTTCATATAATGGAGGCTACAACAACCGCACTCTCGATGGCAATGAGATATATTACGGTTTGCGTCTCGGACTCGGTTTTGGCACAGTGAATAACTCTGAGCTTGACAAGTACGATGGTCCCAGCAGTCGCACCGGTCTCAATGTCGGTGCTGTTGTCGGTTTCCAGCTCTCTCCATCGGCTCCCGTTTATCTTGAGTCGGGATTGTTCTATACCGAGAAGGGCGGACGTAATGACAAGCAGCAGGAAATCGACTTCAACCTCAACTATCTCGAACTTCCTATTCTCGTGAAGTATTGTGTTGATATCGATGGCGAATTTTCTGTTCAGCCTTTCTTAGGCGGTTATCTCGCTTATGGAGTAGGAGGTAAGATTAAGCGTCACACCGACCGCACCATTGAGTCGGCATTCTCTAGCGACCTGTTCAAGCGTTTCGACGGTGGTCTCCGCTTTGGTTGTGGCATTGAATACCAGATGCTTTATGCCGACCTTGCCTATGAGCTTGGTCTTGCTAACATCGGTCGTGATGCTTTCGAGAAAACCCACAACTCATGTTTCTATCTAAATATTGGAGTAAACTTTTAATATATATAATAAGGTATAGGAAAAGAATGAAAATATAGGGCAATTGGTAGATAAAAGGCATGAAATGAATGTTTTTTTTAAAAAAGTTACTGAAAAATTAGTTTATTTCAAAAATAATTATTACCTTTGCCCCGAAATTCATTAATGATTTATAGTATATACGTATAAAAACAATAGAGAACATAAAAAAACAATTTAATATTAATAAGTCTAATTTTAATTTTAAAAGAGATGAAAAGAAAATTAACTAGTATTTTGCTTATGTCAGCCCTTCTCGTGGGTGGCGCAAGCACATTCGTTTCTTGTAAGGACTATGACGGCGATCAGGCTGCTGTGTCAAATGCCAACGTCAAAGGACTTTCAGACAAACTTGATGAGCAGATCACTGCTTTGGGGGTTCTTAGGACCGACATCAATACTAAGCTCAGTGGTAAAGCAGACCAGAGCGTAGTTGATGCTTTGGATCTTAAGGTTGATAATGCAATTTCTATTTTGGAAGGTAAAATTGCTGACATCAAACAATGTGAATGTGATTTAACGGATCTTTTAGCAACTCAGGCTTTTGTTAATAGCATCAAAGATGACCTTACTGCTCTGCTTGCTAAGGATCTCGTAACAAGCGACCAGCTTAAGGATTGGTTGACAGAGGACGATATTACAAATCTTCGTTCGGATATGAATGCTCTTAATACATTGTTTGGAGAGAATCTTGAGAATGCTGTAACCAAGGCTGACCTCGCTGACTATGCCAAATCTGCTGATCTCTCAAAATATGCTCTTGCAACAGATTTGAACAGCTATCTTAAGAAAGAGAATTTCTCTGGTGAGTTGGTTTCTACTTTGAATACTCTTCTTGCGAACTCTGGTTTGGAGAATATCACAGATGTATCTAAATTGTTCGCAGAGATAGACAAGATTGCCGGTATGAATGAGTCCATCCAAGAATTGGCAAGCGAGTGTGCATTACTCGCTGGTAAGTATTCATTGCTCAACGATAAGATTGACAGCCTCGTAACAGGTGTAAATGTAGATATGGTAAAGAATCCTATCTTCGGAACATTGAACACTCCGTTCGGTCTGAAGTCATACGTTCTTGCTGGTTTCGTAGGTGATGAGATTAAGAATACTCCATTCTATCAGGAGAATGGTGTTTGGCAGACTATTAATTCAGAAGAGAAGGTGGCTGCTTCTGCTAATGGCGGTAGCGTTTATCTCACTGTCAATCCTTCTACAATCAATGCTGAGGGTTGGAATATCGGTCGTCTCGTAGGTCGTGATGGTACTGTTGCTCCTGGATATGGCGAACTCGTACTCGCTGCTGACAATACTCCTGTTACAACTAGAGCTACTAACAACCTTGGTGGTTATGTTGCAACTGCAGTGTTTGACAATCCTGCTGCTGCAAAGATCAATGTCAATAAGGAAGAGCTTACTGATGTAGCAAAGAATGTTCTTGGCGCACTTCGTCGTGAGGAGAGCTTGAATATCACTAATGCTGTTGGTACTATCTACAAGACTTTTGCAAATGCTATCGACCAGTATTATGGAATCAACGTGAAGTATGGTAAGGATGGAAAACAGTCTTACACATCTTCTTATGACATCGCTGCTGTTACTATCAAGCCTCTGAGCTATAACACACTAGCTGGTAAGGGTTATGAAATAAAGTCAATACCTCAGCTGCAGGACATTCTTGGAATTGATTTCGCTGACTACCAGTTCACATGGGAGAACTTGAAGCATCTTGATCCGATGAAGAAATATATCACTGTAGATATCCCCAATACTGATGATATCAAGATTAATGGCATCCCTGCACCTGGTGTTACTATTGATGATAGTAAACTTGAGGTTATCAAAAAAGAGGATTATCTCAAGGATGATAATGGTAACTATGTATTAGATAAAGATGGCAATAAAATCAAGACTATCGTAGATGTTAAGGTTAATATTCTCGAAGGTCTTGTTACCGTTGGTGAAATAAATCTTGACAATGCCACAGTAATTCTCGGTCCAGACAAACAAGAGAAATTCGAGGTTGTTATTGAAATGGACGAGTTCAACGATATGATTGATGAGATTAATAGCAACGTAGGTGGTATGTTGAGCAACGTAAATGAACTTGTCGATAAAGTTCAGAGTGGTTTCGACAAGATTAACAATAACGTTATTACCCGTCTGAACAAGGTTATTGCTAAGGCTAACAAGATTCTTGAGAATCCTAACGCTCTCTTGCAGCCTGTTATGTTGTATAACGATGCAAATGGCGCAGGTCGCTTGAGCGAGTCTTCAATTGCTCCTACACGTTTCAACCTCAATGGCAAGTCTGAGGGTGCTATCACTCTCGTTGCTACATCTTACACTGGTGAAATGCTTGCTCCAGCATGGAAGAAGCACATTAGTGTAGAAGGCGAAGGCGCTTCTGTAAATGTAAGCGGAGTTATCGATGGTGCACAGAAAGTTATTACCTTCACTGCAAAGCCTGGTAAATACACTATCAACTACGATGCAATTGACTTCTACGGAAAGGTTCGCAACAAGAAGTTCTACGTTGAGGTTAAGTAATTGACACATATAAAGAATTTTTAATACTGAATACATATTATGAAAATTAAGAATATTCTTCTGTCAGGTGTAATGGCAATGGGTTGTCTCGTTGCCAATGCACAGGACGCACCTAAGACCGAATACGTATTCAATCCTCATTGGTACGTACAGGGTCAGATTGGTGCCCAGTACACCCTGGGTGAGGTGAAGTTTGGAGATCTTATCTCTCCGAACATCCAGCTCGGTGTTGGTCGTCAGTTTACTCCAATTTGGGGTGCACGCTTCTCTATCAATGCTTGGCAGAGCAAGGGTGGTATCAACGAGTACAGTTTGACTGATGGTGCAAAGGTAGGTAAGGAGAAGTACGACTGGAAGTATATCTCTCCTATGATTGATGGTACTCTCAACCTCTCTAATGCACTCTGTGGTTACAATCCTACTCGTACCGTAAGTGTAGGCCTTTTGGCAGGTATCGGTCTGAACGTAGGTTTCAGCAACGACGACGCTGTTGCTCTCGCTGCAACTGCAGCTACACACAATCATGGTTCTGAGAACCTTACTTATGCTTGGGACGGAACAAAGGTTCGATTCGTAGGCCGCGTAGGTGCTAACGTTGACTTCCGCATCGACGATGCTTGGTCAATCGGTATTGAGGCTAATGCCAACGTGCTTAGTGATAACTACAACTCAAAGAAAGCTGGCAACTGTGACTGGTACTTCAACGCACTCGTTGGTGTGCGCTATAACATCGGCAAGACCTATACTACACGCACTATCACTCCTCCCGCTCCAGTGGAGAAGATCGTAGAGCGCATCGTAGAGAAGATTGTTGAGGTTCCTGCTAAGACTACCGACTCTCAGTTCATGAAGAAGGCTTCTTCTATCCGTCGCGAGGTATTCTTCACAATCGGTAAGAATGTCATCAACGCTGAGGGCTTCAAGAAGATTGATGAGGTTGCTGCTTACATGAAGGAGTGCCCCGAGGCCACTGTAACCGTAACAGGTTATGCTGACCGTGGTACTGGTTCTGCTAAGATCAACAACCGCATCGCAGCTCGTCGTGCTGACATCGTTGTGTCTGAGCTTATCAAGCGTGGTGTTGCTCGTGACCGCATCATCAAGTCTTCTAAGGGTTCACGCGTTCAGCCGTTCAGTGACAACGATATGAATCGTGTTACTATCTGTATCGCTGAAGATAAGATCTGATCTGAAGTATAATTATTTAAAGTAATATGCCGGTCTTCCTCCTATGTGAAATACCATAAGGTCGGAGGACCGGTTTTTATTTGTTGAAAATAACCATGAGAAAATTAGTTATCGCATCCGCAATAATATTCAGTTCCTTGTCTCTCCCGATGCAAGCTCAGTTAGACGGAAGCGGTTATTATCGTGCTCAAAATGTATCTTCTGGTAGATATGTTAGCATTATCCACAATAAGAGTCAATCTCAATTAGTGACAATGGAGGCAGACTTAGAAGCCACCCGAACATTTAAGTCGTGGGATATGGTTTCATGCGACCCTTCAACAATTGTCTATTTCGAGTTTACTGGCCAAGGGAAAATAGGTGGATATATGATGGATACGTATAACCTTTGTGGACAGGGAACAAGTACGAATGAGATTATGCAACGTAAACTTGGTATTAAGTATCAGACGAATAAAGGTTATCAGTTTTGTGCTAGTGAAGGAAATCTATATAGACTTGGCGATGTCACATCTAAGATTTATAGCGATGTAGGCGAACTGACAGTGAATGGTACTAGTTCCAATTGGTTTTGGAATATTTTGCCAGTCACTTCAACAGGAGAAAGCTATTTCGGTGTTAAACCGACTGTAACTGCTGAAGGAAATTATTATGCTACCATGTATGCAGATTTTGGTTTTACACCAGCTGCTTCTGCCCAAGGAATGAAAGTGTATTATGCAGAGAAAGTTGCGGATGGTAAGGTTATAATTCAGGAGATTACAGGACCAGTGCCTGCTTCCACTCCAGTGATATTCCTTTGTCCGTCGGACACTCCATCTGGAAACAGACTCGACATTGCAAAGAATAATGCAACACTTCCATCTTCTAATGTACTGAGTGGTGTCTATTTCTGCATCGCTAACGGTCAATCATTCCATAAAGATTTTGTTGCTTATGACCCTGAGACAATGAGAGTACTTGGAGTATGTAGTGACGGACGTCCTGGCTTTGTCAAGAAGTCGGCTTCAGATTTCGTAAGTCCTTATCTAATGTTCAGACCCTCGGGTGCTATACCGGCAAATACTGCTTATCTTAAAGTGCCATCTGGCACTCCTGATGAACTGCCCCTCATCACTGCCGAGGAATATGCCGCTGGCATTAACGGCGTGACTATCGACGGAAATGTTGCTTCCAACATAACTACATTAAGTGGAACTACCGTTCGCAAGAATGCTACATCCACTGCAGGTCTTCGTCCTGGTGTATATATCTGGAATAAAAAGAAGATTGTAGTGAAGTAATGACAAAGGCTATCTTCATTGAATGAAGATAGCCTTTATTATGTTTTAATGACTGAGAATCTTTCGTGATGACTTCCCTTGGCGTGAGATAATCACTTCCGAGTGTTTGGAACCATTTAACCTAACACCCTTGAGATTGTAAAGTTCGGCTGGCTTCTCGTCGGAAATAACGGTGTGGATACCTGTGTCGGCACCTGTAATAGCATCTATCGAAATACTCTTGCATGAAGGCATAAGGAATGAGTGTTCCTCACCTTCGATAGTCTCGGTAGTCTCATTGCTTTTATTGTCGGTAGTTGTCACCTTCCATCCTGTTATCCTATATCCCTCACGCAATGACTTGCCAGAGAGAGTGACACGGCGGTTCTTGAAGAACTTGCCGTCAAATAAAGCCTCACTCAATTTCACACCATTTATCCTTATCTCCATCTCGCTACGCTCATTCTCGTCGATAGTCTTATTGACGGAGAGTGGAAGGGGGGTGCCGAGCTGGTAATATTCGGCAATGTGTTTGTAGAAGTGTTCTGTGCGCTTGGCAATCCAGTTGCGGGCATTTGTCAGTTCTTCATTGTAATTGGGCCACCACTGATTGATTAGCTTGCGATGATGGGGATATTCATATTTAATAGCGTCGTAGAGAGGATCCCATACGGCACGTGTTCCGCGCTCATTGAGCCAGTCGCCCATATACACTGCTGCACGGTCGATAAACTCGCGCTGGAAGTCGGCATCTTCCATCAATCTCCGGAAAAGACGAGTGTGCTCGTATTGGTTGGCCCAATTGGTTCCTGGATCGTAGTTGGGGTCGTATATCCACTTGATGGTATTGAAGTCGGAACAAGCCCCTTTGTTATTATCAGATGCATACAATCCCAATCCAAAGTCGGTGTCCTTCATAATCCAGCGCCAGCGTCCTCCCTCTGCGATAGGACGCCACATCACGATGTTGTTTCCGGGGAAGTCGCGGTTGTTGTAGAACAGGTTGACAAGCATGATATCAAGAAATTCCATGGTGTCCATCCATTGCTCATATTCCGCAAGAGTATGCCCATGCTCTGCATAGAAGTCCTTAAAGGCATTATAGTTATCCCATGTACCTTCCTTCAGTTCCCACCAGTTTTCAAACATGTCGATGTCCTCCAGACCGTCGTAATTGGTATATATATTATCCTCATTGCTGCGCTCACGGATATTCAGCATACCCATGTATTCGCCGTTGAAATATACGATGGCGGGGCGGTAAGCTTGATAGTCGATGTCGCAATGGCGTGCGGCATTGAGTTGGATGACAGCATCTCTCATAAATAGATAGTCGAAGTCATTGCCGGCATTGCGGAGTGCCAACGACTTGAAATCGGTAATGCCGGGACGGTCTTCTGGGAAGAACTCATAGTTGAGACGTTTCTCGCCAAATCGCTTGTTGGCATATACGGCAAGTGATTTGCGTGCCGAACTGCGTGTGGCTCCACCCATGATACGTGCTTCGCACAGTTGGTTTATCTGACTCTCCTTTTCAGGTTCGAAGAAAAACTCGATGTTCATGGGGCGACGCCAGTCGAACTCATAGTTTTTCTTGCCCGATTGGTAGTTGCCATCCACATAAATACCGATTTTTGAGTCATAGAGATACTTCTTGTCGGTGGAAATGGAGATGACGGGTAGGGTGATGTCACGTGGGAAGAAGATGTATGACTGGGCAGTGGCTCGTGGCGAAAGCATACCGTCGAGGAAGAGTTTAGCCTTGACGATGGTGGTTTTGGATATGGAGATGGGGGTATTGTAGAGATTGCTGGTGCGTGTGGGTTCCGACCCGTCGGTGGTGTATCTTATCTCAGCGCCTTCTGAGCCCTCGGGTAGTGATAGTTCGAGGGTAAATGGTTGTCCGTTTTTCATAACCTTACCCTTTACGCTGAACACAGGAGAACCGAGGATATCCTTGCAGGTCTTACCGCAGTTGGCACCAGCAGGAGTGGCTTCTGACATATATCCCCAAGAGTCGCTGCCATCGGTGGTGCGTCCATAAGCAATATTAGGAGCGGGTTGTTTCTTCAGTCCTTCCACCTTGTCGATAAGTGTGCCGTTGTTGTAGAGATATACAGCACAGCCCTTGCCCGATTCCAGTCGGAAGGGTGTGTGAAGGCCTGTCTCCTCCTTGTCGCAATAGACAATGACGTAGGAACCCGGTTGGATGGTTTTGTCGGGCAGTGCCCAGGCATTCTTCGGGTCATCCTCGTCGGAGATGGAATAGGCATTGAGATTTACGACTGTTGTGCCGCTGTTGTAGAGCTCTACCCATGAGTCGGGGAATTCATTGATGTCATCCATGATGCAGTCGATATTTGATTGCATAAGCTCGTTGATGATGAGTTGGGCATGAGCAGTTGATACTGGGCTTGCTATAGATGTTGCAAGCACGAGGGATGTTAGGAGTTTGCTCTTTTTGGTTGTCATGATTTTGGGTGATTTAATATTTTGGGTTATTGGGGTTGATGTAGGGGAATGTAGGGGGATGTAGGTTTAGGGGCGGCAGAGATCTTTGCAGATTTGATCTTGTAGAGCACGGGCAGGACTATCCTTTAATGAGCCGTTGTTGATGATGGCAAAGCAGAGGGTGTGGTTGTTGGGAGTGGAACAGTAGCCGGCAAGAGATTGAACTCCTGATAAGGTGCCGGTCTTTGCCCTTACGTTGTCGGCAGTGAAGGCATTGCGCATTCTGCGCTTGAGAGTGCCGTCGGAACCGGCGATGGGCAGTGAGGGATAGAGATGCAGATATACATTGCTGTTGCGATAGGCATACTTAAGCATCTCCACCTCAAGTTCGGCTGTCACATAATTATATAACGACAATCCGCTACCGTCGGCAAAGACATAGTCGGATGGGTTAAGACCAAGTTTGCGCACAAGGCGCTTGATGAGGTTGCGTGCATTCTGGGCAGTGCAAGGTCGATTGCCTGAGGAAGCCGCAAGCTGATAGAAAAGCGACTCGGCATATAGATTGTCGCTGTCCTTCATCATTCGCATGAGAATCTGGTCGATGGAATGAGTGCGGTCAACGAGTTCGTAGGCATCCGAGGGAGTGTCCCCTTCAATGACATTACCCTGGATGACAATACCGGCGTCAACCAGTTCGCTGACAAATTTCTCCATAAAGTTGTCCTTGCGCGAGATGAGCAGAGGAGAGAGCACAGGATTGTCGTCATCCCAACACCATCCCCATCCCAGTCGGTCGTCATTCTTCATCATCTTGTCGGCAACAAGGTAACCCCTTATAGTGTCAACACCGAGTGAGCGAATCCCCTCTACAAAGGCTTTCATATCGTCGGAATTGAAGCGCGGGTCGAAGCCACCCACGCAATATACGTCGCCAGTGAGCACATTGTCGGTGATGCTGCCTGTATAGCGCAGGGATGTGCGGAATTGATAGGAGCCGCCGAGGCGGTCGATGGCAGTGATGGCAGTGATGAGTTTCATGGTGGAGGCAGGACGGAGGGTCTTGCGCTCGTTATAGCGGAAGATGGTGCTGTCGGCAGTGAGGTCATATACCATCACACCGATATTTGATGTGGAGAGGAGGGGAGAGGATGAGATGATGTTCTCGAGTCTTGCCTTCACATTGTCGGGCCAGGGAAGGGAATCAGAGGGCAGGCTGACAAAATCAGCCTGAACAGTGGCTTGGGATACGGAATCAGCCTGAACGGTGGCTTGGCTGACGGAATCAGCCTGGACGGTGGCATCCATACCATCGTCGAGCGACTGCGCTTGCAGAGTAAAATTGGCAATAAATGCCAGAAAAATAGTGATAATTGTCTTCATCGGGTGCAAAATTAATCAAAAAACGAGGAAAAAACAAAAAATATTGCAACTCTTTTACTTTATATCAATAAAAATATCTAAATTTGCAGCCAATTAAAGAAAGAACACATGGTTTATAAGTATGACTTTCTGATTATCGGCGCAGGAGTTGCCGGTATGAGTTACGCCCTTAAGGTAGCAAGAGCGCACAAAGGTAAGGTGTGCATGATATGCAAGACTTCCCTCGACGAAGCCAACACGTCATTCGCACAAGGTGGAGTGGCTTCGGTGACAAACCTGGAGCTCGATAATTTCGACAAGCACATCGAGGACACGATGATTGCCGGCGACTATATCTCTGATCCCAAGGCTGTGGAGCAGGTGGTGAGGAATGCGCCTGAGCAAATACGTGAACTCGTGGAATGGGGTGTCAACTTCGACAGGAATGAGAACGGTGAGTTTGACCTCCATCGTGAGGGCGGTCACTCGGAGTTCCGCATCCTCCACCATAAGGATGACACTGGAGCCGAGATACAACGCGGACTGATGGAGGCAGTGCGCAACTGTCCCGACATCACCGTCAAGGAAAATCATTTCGCAGTGGAGATTATCACTCAGCACCACTTGGGTGCGAGGGTGACACGCCGCACTCCATACATTCATTGCTATGGTGCATACGTGCTCAATCCCGACACTGAGAAGGTGGATACCTATCTGAGTAAGGTGACGGTGATGTGTACAGGTGGATGCGGAGCTGTATATCAGTCAACAACCAATCCCGTGATAGCCACCGGCGATGGCGAGGCAATGGTGTATAGAGCCAAGGGAACAGTGGCTGACATGGAGTTTGTACAGTTCCATCCCACTGCCCTCTATCATCCGGGCGAGACGCATCCCGCCTTCCTCATCACTGAGGCAATGCGCGGATATGGCGGTATATTGAAACTGCCTAACGGAGAGACCTTTATGGAGAAATACGACGAGCGACTGTCGCTTGCACCGCGAGATATCGTGGCAAGGGCAATCGACAAGGAGATGAAGATACACGGACTCGACCATGTGTGTCTTGACGTCACTCACAAAGACCCTGAGGAGACACGCAAGCACTTCCCCAACATTTATCAGAAATGCATGTCGATGGGTATTGACATCACTACCGACTATATCCCCGTAAGACCTGCCGCCCATTATATGTGCGGTGGTATAAAAGTGGATCTGAACGGATTGTCGAGCATCGACCGACTATATGCTCTGGGAGAATGTTCGTGCACCGGACTGCATGGCGGCAACCGCTTGGCAAGTAATTCGCTCATCGAGGCAGTGGTATATGCCGACGCGGCAGCAAAGCACTCATTGGAGCATGTTGATTTGTATGATTTCAATGAGAAGGTGCCTGAGTGGAACGACGATGGCACACTCACCAACGAGGAGAAGGTGCTCATTACGCAGAGCGTGAAGGAGGTGGGCGAGATAATGTCCAACTATGTGGGAATCGTAAGAAGTGACCTGCGACTGAAACGTGCATGGGACCGACTCGATATGCTCTACGAGGAGACGGAGAATCTCTTCAAGAGGGTGAAGGCAAGCAGGGATATCTGCGAGTTGCGCAATATGATTAACGTGGGTTATCTGATTACGCGATGGGCAATTGAGAGAAAAGAATGTCGAGGATTGCACTACACTATTGATTATCCGGTGCATGCCTATGATAAATAGGGATTTGTAGGTTTTTGTAGGTTTTTGTAGGTTTTTGTAGGGATTGTAGGTTTTTGTAGAATGAAATATACAATTGAGAAGATAACAACGCTCATTGGGGCGCGGAGAATTGGAGATACAGAGGCTGTCGTCAGTTGGCTGCTGACGGATAGCAGGTCGCTGTGTTTCCCCGAGGAAACTCTGTTCTTTGCATTGCGCTCAGGGCGCAATGACGGACATAACTATATTCCGGAACTCTATCGACGCGGAGTGAGAAACTTTGTGGTGGAAAGAGGATATTTTAGAGTTTCTGATGTCACTAGAGTTTCTGATGTCACTGCAAGTACGGGAACAGGAGGCGGACTTGCCGGGGCGAATATTCTTGAGGTGGTGAGCCCGTTGGAGGCACTTCAGCGATTGGCAGAGCGACACAGGGATGAATTTGATGTGCCTATTGTGGGTATTACCGGCAGTAACGGTAAGACGATGGTGAAGGAATGGCTCTATCAGTTGCTCTCGCCATATAAGATAGTGACTCGATCGCCCAAGAGCTATAACTCGCAGATAGGAGTGCCGCTGTCGGTGTGGTTGCTCGGCGGGCAAACCGAAGTGGGACTGTTTGAGGCTGGTATCAGTCAACCTGGAGAGATGCAGGCATTGAGAGATATTATCCAACCCTCGATAGGAGTATTGACATCACTCGGAACGGCACATCAGGAGAACTTCCGCTCGATGGACGAGAAATGTCAGGAAAAACTGTCTCTCTTCCATGATGCCAAGGTGGTGGCTTATAACTCCGACGACAATGTGGTGAGCCGTTGCATGCGCAAGTCGGGATATCACGGAGAGAAACTGTCGTGGAGCAAGGAAGACCCGCAGGCTGCCATGTTCATCAAAAAGATAGAGAGGCGCAATACCGTCTCTACATTATATTATATATATAAGGGTAAGGAGGGGACATACCATCTGCCATTCATCGACGATGCCTCGGTGGAGTGCTCTATTGCCGCTGCGGTAGTGGCATTGTATCTTGGAGTGACACCAGAGGAATTGGACGTGAGAATGTCGCAGTTGGAACCTGTTGCAATGCGACTCGAAGTGAAGGAAGGACAGCATGGATGTACGCTCATCAACGACTCATATAACTCGGATATTAATTCGCTCGACATCGCTCTCGACTTCATGAGCAGAAGACCCGACCAAGAGGGAAAGAGCCGCACGTTGATACTTAGTGATATCTATCAAAGCGGAGTGACTCCCCATGAGTTATATCATAGGGTGATGGAACTGGCTGTGAAACGCGGAGTGACCAAGTTCATCGGAATCGGAAAGGAGATAAAGAGGATACTCGCGGCTGAAGGTGGAGGACAGATTGCTGGCGACCAGACAGCAAAACTGCCGGGAACGGTGGCTTTCTTCTTTGATGATGTGGAGGAGTTCCTGAGGTCAGAGGTGTTTAAGGGATTGAGAAACGAGATTGTGCTGATAAAAGGAGCAAGGGATTTCGGTTTCGACCAGATAACGGAGATGCTCGAACAGAAGGTGCACGAGACAATATTGGAGGTGAACCTGAATGCAGTGGTGGAGAATCTTAACCATTTCCGCTCGTATATGAAACCCGACACCAAGATAATATGTATGGTGAAGGCAGATGCTTACGGTGCAGGTGCCGTTGAGGTGTCGAAGACATTGCAAGACCATCGTGTGGATTATCTGGCAGTGGCAGTGGCTGACGAGGGCGTCACTCTGCGCAAGAACGGTATCACGAGCAATATCATGATAATGAACCCCGAGATGACTGCCTTCAAGACGATGTTCGACTACGACCTCGAACCGGAGGTTTATAGTTTCCGTATCATGGACGCTCTCATCAAGGCTGCCGAGAAGGAAGGAATAACAAATTATCCCGTACATATAAAGCTCGATACCGGTATGCACCGCTTGGGATTCGACCCTGTGCAGGACATCGACGAGGTGATAAACCGACTGAAGCACCAGAACGCTATCATTCCCCGCTCTGTATTCTCACATTTCGTGGGTAGCGACAGTGATGACTTTGATACATTCTCTACCCATCAGTTTGAACTCTTCGACACTGCGAGCAAAAAACTGCAGTCGGCATTCGAGCACAAGATATTGCGACATATATGCAATTCTGCAGGTATAGAGCATTTCCCAGAAAGGCAACTCGACGCATGCCGTCTGGGTATCGGATTGTATGGAGTGGATAGTCGCGACAATCATATCATCAACACCGTGAGTACGCTGAAGACTACAATCCTGCAGTTGCGCCATGTGCCTAAGGACGAGACGGTGGGATATAGCCGTAAGGGCGTGCTAACGAGAGACAGTGTGATAGCCGCCATACCAATAGGATATGCCGACGGGCTCAACCGCCATCTCGGACGAGGAAAAGGCTATTGTCTTGTCAACGGACAGAAGGCTCCATACGTGGGCAATATATGTATGGACGTAGCATTGATTGACGTGACCGACATACCTTGCAAAGAGGGTGACACAGTGGAAATTTTCGGAGAACATCTGCCAGTGACAGTGCTTTCCGACATACTCGACACCATTCCCTATGAAGTGCTTACGGGAGTAAGCAACAGGGTTAAGAAGGTGTATTATCAAGACTAAGTTTTGATAAAATAACGATAAAAAGAACAAAAAGCAAACGTTTACGGCAATTTTCTTAGGAAAGTTGCCGTAAATTCAAAAAAAATACATTATCTTTGCAACGGTTTTCGAAATAAATAAATTTAAAACAACCTATTATATTAAAAATGAACGCTATTAAGACAAAGACTATGACCAACTTCAGATGGGTCATGTGTGCACTGTTGTTCGTTGCAACGACAGTTAATTATCTGGACCGTCAGGTGCTTTCATTGACATGGAAGGACTTCATCGCTCCCGAGTTTCATTGGACAGACGACAACTACGGAACAATCACAGCCGTATTCTCTATCGTCTATGCAGCCTGTATGCTTTTTGCCGGCAAGTTTGTGGATTTCATGGGTACCAAGAAAGGTTATCTGTGGGCTATCGGTGTATGGTCGGCAGGTGCAGTTGCCCATGCTCTCTGCGGATGGTTGACTGTTCAGCTTGAGGGTTATGCCTCGGCAGCCGAAATGGCAGCTGTTGAGACAGGAAGTGCAGCAGCTCTTCTGATAGCCACAACAAGTGTATGGCTCTTCGTTGCCGCACGCTGTGTGCTCGCACTTGGTGAGGCCGGTAACTTCCCCGCAGCCATCAAGGTGACTGCCGAGTATTTCCCGAAGAAAGACCGTGCCTTTGCCACATCAATATTCAATGCCGGTGCATCGGTGGGCGCGCTTGCCGCTCCTGCTACTATTCCATTGCTTGCCCAGTATTTCAAGGATCTTGGTATTGGCGGCGGTTGGGAGATGGCCTTCGTCATCATCGGTGGACTTGGATTCATCTGGATGGGATTCTGGGTGTTCCTCTATGAGAAGCCCGAGAAGTCAAAGTATGTGAATGGTGCCGAGCTTGTATATATACATCAGGACGACGAAACTCCCGTGGCAGAAGCCAAGAATGATGAGAAAGAGCCGCAGATTTCTTTCCTGCGCTGCTTCACCTTCCGTCAGACATGGTCGTTCATCACTGGTAAGTTCTTCACCGACGGTGTATGGTGGTTCTATCTGTTCTGGGCACCTGCATATTTCTCCGACCAGTATGGCTATAAGTCAAGTTCGTCTGAAGCTATCATGCTCATCTTCACCCTCTATGCTATTGTGACAGTATTGTCAATCTATGGTGGTTATCTGCCAAAGCTGTTTGTAGAGAAGAAGGGTATGAATCCATATAACGGCAGAATGTTGTCGATGCTTATCTTCGCATTCTTCCCGTTGCTTGCCCTCTTTGCTCAGCCATTGGGAGCCTACTCGGCATGGTGGCCGGCAATCATCATCGGTTTGGCTGGAGCAGGACATCAGGCATGGTCGGCCAACTTGTTCTCTACCATCGGTGACATGTTCCCCAAGTCAACCATCGCTACCATCACCGGTATTGGCGGTATGGCAGGTGGTATCGGTTCGTTCCTGATCAACAAGGGAGCCGGTGCACTCTTCACCTACAGTGAGGCTCAGGGCTCTGCCTTCTCGTTCCTCGGTTTCGATGGTAAGGAGGCTGGATATATGATTATCTTCTGTATCTGTGCTGTGGCTTACCTCGTAGGATGGATAATCATGAAGGCTCTTGTACCGAAATACAAGCCTGTAGTAGCTTAAAAAAACGACCAAAATAAAGAAATCCGTGAAAGCGGTGATATTTGATAAAAAAGTATCACTGACTTTCACGGATTTGTTGTATCTTTGCACCCGAAAACAATAACTAAAAAAATAAAGAAATGAAAAGACCGATTATGCTATTCATTGCATCTTGCTTCATGGCTGTAGGAGCTATGGCTGAGCAAGTGTGTATCTCTACTTCCACCACATCGCTCGTGGTGGATGCTACGAAAGGAAAGGAACTCAAGTTCGTGTATTACGGAGCTAAACTCTCAGCAGCCGACCTGAAGACGGTGGGAGAGTTTGACATCAACGGAGGTGGATATACCAACTTCGCCGCCTATCCCGCCTATGGCTTTAACTGCGACAAGGAGTATGCCCTGTCGGTGGTGCATGCTAATGGCGACATGGCCCTGCAACTGCAGTTGGAGTCAAGTGAGACCCGTGACGATGGAACAAAAGTGTTCAAGATGAAGGACAAATTGCAACCTCTCTATGTGAGTGTGTGCTATAGGGTGCGCCCGCAGTCGGAGATTATCGAGACATGGACAGAGATAACCAACCAAGAGAAGAAGGCAGTAAGACTGACACGCTTTGACTCTGGTAGTCTGCTGATTCGCCGTGGCAATGTGTGGGTGTCACATCTTTATGGTTCGTGGGCAAATGAGGGAATGTTGTGCGAGGAGCCGCTCAATGCCGGTATGCTCGTGATTGAGAACAAGGATGGAGTGCGCAACTCCCATACCTCACATGGAGAGATAATGATTTCTCTCGATGGCAAACCACGCGAGAACAGTGGTGATGTTATAGGTGCAGCTATTTGCTATACAGGTAATTACAAACTGCGACTGAACACCCATGACGATGAGTTCCATCAGCTCTTTGCCGGTATCAACGAGGAGGCATCAGAATATAATCTTGCCAAAGGTGAGACCTTCGTTACTCCAGTGCTCGCTCTTACCTTCAGTCGTGAGGGATTGAGCGGAGCATCACGCAACTTCCACAAGTGGGGCCGCAAGTATATGCTTGCCCATGGCGACAAGGTGAGAGACATCCTACTGAACAGTTGGGAAGGAGTGTATTTCGACATCAATGAAGAGGGTATGGATCAAATGATGTCCGACATATCATCAATGGGCGGCGAATTATTCGTTATGGACGACGGATGGTTTGGCGACAAGTATCCCCGCAAGACCGACAACTCGTCGCTTGGCGACTGGGTGGTAGATAAGAACAAGTTGCCAAACGGAGTACCGGGATTAGTGGCGAATGCCAAGAAGCACGGTGTGAAATTTGGTATTTGGATAGAGCCCGAGATGACCAACAGCGTGAGTGAGTTATATGAGAAGCATCCCGATTGGGTGGTGAAAGCTCCCGGGCGCGACCTTCAGATGGGGCGTGGCGGTACGCAGTTGGTGCTCGACATGGCTAATCCAAAGGTGCAGGACTTCGTGGTGTCGGTGGTGGATAACCTCATGAAAGAGAATCCCGACATATATTATATCAAGTGGGACGCAAATATGAACATCTCCAACCACGGTTCTCAGTATCTCACTATGGACAAGCAGAGCCATCTGTTGATAGAATATCACCGCGGATTCAATAAGGTGTGCAAGCGTATCCGCGAGAAATATCCCGACCTGATAATCCAGGACTGTGCATCGGGTGGTGGTAGGGCCAACTGGGGCTATCTGCCATACTTCGACGAGTTCTGGGTGAGCGACAATACCGACGCACTACAGAGAGTGTATATGCAGTGGGGCACAAGCTATTTCTTCCCTGCACAGGTGATGGCATCGCATATCAGTGCAGCTCCCAACCACCAGACTCAGCGCGTTATCCCATTGAAATATCGTATCGATGTGGCTATGAGCGGGCGTCTCGGAATGGAGATACAGCCCAAGAACATGACCGACGAGGAGAAGGCTCTGTGCAAGAATGCCATTGCTGAATACAAGAAGATTCGTCCGATAGTGCAGATGGGAAATATCTATCGCTTGCAGTCACCCTACGACAAGCAGGGAGTGGCATCGTTGATGTATGTGGATGATGCCAAGGATAAGGCGGTGTTCTATTGGTGGAAGACCGAGACATTCGTCAATCAGCATCTGCCGAGAGTGAAGATGGCAGGACTTGACCCCACGAAGACATATCGTATTCATGAACTCAACCGTATTGACAATGAACCACTTGCATTTGAGGGCAAGACATTCACAGGTGCCTATCTGATGGCAAATGGACTGGAAATACCTTATACCCATAATGTAGATTATAATAAGAAGACTGCATGGGCAAGTAGGGTGTTGTTGGTAGAGAAGGTGATGTAGGGTTTTGTAGGTTTTGTAGGGTGATGTAGGTTTTTGTAGGGGGGTGTAGGTTTTGTAGGGGGCTCCTGATGGAGCCCCCTTTTCTTAAAATGTATTATTCAGTTGTTCTTTCATGAGCTGGAGCTCGTCGCGGATTTCTATTAACTTGCTTAGCACTTCGGATGTTTTGTCGGCCCCAGTGCGATTGTTATTCAGAATCTTCCGGGCTGCGGCAATCTTAAATCCGCGCACCTTGACAAGGTTGTATATCAGTTGCACCTGTTCAATATCCTTGTCGGTATATTGCCTGATTTTACCCGTTCCGCGGGTCTTGGGTCTGAGATGTGGGAACTCTTGTTCCCAATATCTCAATGTACTCTCATTAATACCGAATTTGTCCGCAACTTCGGTAATTGAGTAGTATAACCTGAGGTTTTTGTCTGTTTTTAATGCCATATTTCACTTTTTTTTCTAATCATTTCAAAAAACATTTGCAAATATACACAAAATAAACTATCTTTGCAACAATTTTCGGAGAAAAGTAGAAATAAAACATAAAAAAACATGATGACAGCAAATGAAATCCGCGATTCGTTTAAGAATTATTTCGAATCGAAAGGACATGCAATCGTAGCGTCGGCTCCGATGGTAATCAAGGACGACCCTACATTGATGTTCACTAATGCTGGTATGAACCAGTGGAAAGACGTTATCCTCGGTACACGTGACCCAGAACCCCGTCGCCGTGCCGACTCTCAGAAGTGTCTTCGCGTTAGCGGTAAGCACAACGACCTCGAAGAGGTAGGACATGACACATATCACCACACCATGTTCGAGATGCTCGGCAACTGGAGTTTTGGTGATTATTTCAAGGAAGGTGCCATCGATATGGCATGGGAATATCTTGTGGATGTATTGAAGCTTGACCCCAAGGACTTGTATGTGACCGTGTTCGAAGGTTCGGAGGAAGAAGACCTCGTTCGTGATGATGAGGCTGCAAGTTATTGGGCTAAGCATGTGCCTGCCGACCATATCATCAACGGTAACAAGCACGACAACTTCTGGGAAATGGGAGACACAGGTCCTTGTGGTCCTTGCTCTGAGATACACCTCGACTCACGTACTCCGGAGGAGAAGGCAAAGGTGCCTGGACGTGAACTTGTCAACAAGGATGATCCACAGGTGATTGAGATATGGAATATCGTGTTCATGCAGTTCAACCGCAAGGCTGATGGTTCGCTCGAACCTCTGTCGATGAACGTTATCGATACCGGTATGGGATTTGAGCGTCTTGTTCGTGCTTTGCAGGGCAAACATTCCAACTATGACACTGATATCTTCCAGCCAATCATCAATGAGATATCACGCCTGTCGGGCAAGGAATATGGTAAGACTGAGGAGGTGGATGTAGCCATGCGTGTTATCTCCGACCACCTTCGTGCCGTATCGTTCTCAATTGCCGACGGACAGTTGCCCAGCAATGCCAAGGCAGGATATGTTATCCGCCGAATCCTCCGTCGTGCCGTGCGCTATGCTTATACATTCCTCAATCAGAAAGAGGCATTCATGTATAAGCTCCTGCCTGTATTCATCGGAGAGATGGGCGGTGCCTATCCCGAACTCGTGGCTCAGAGAGAACTCATCGGTAGGGTGATGAAGGAAGAGGAAGACTCATTC
>JALFCW010000114.1 GCA_022771625.1 Prevotella sp. | reverse complement strand
ACTGATACAGGAGTCTTCAGTTCGTGGGTGATATTATGGGTGAAATCGTCCTTCATCTCCTCAATCGACCGATGGCGGAGCATAGTCCTGATAAGATACCAAAACACGAAGACAAGCACGAGAAATGTGGCGGCAGAACTGGCAAGTATGCCTGTCATCTGCCTCAATACGCTCTTGTCGAGTGGCTCTATACGCAGACGATAGATACGGTTGTTTGACATGTCGTATTTATAGTCGAACACGAGAGCCTCCGTCGAAGGCACATATCCTGGAGTGATGATTGTTGATAGTGTATCGATTTTTTGCACCGGTATAGCACGAGGCATAATTTTCAACTGTATCAATTGATGCCTTGAGTCGATACATGTTGGGGAAGAAGGCAAGGGTGAACTACGGAATGGTATATACCCACATCATCGACCACAGCCGGCAGGACTATGTACCGACAGAAGACACCACCACCGACAAGCTACCATCTCCACTGTACTCTCGCCGCACGGAAGATATCCTGAACATCTATGGAGGAGGAAGCATGAATCTGAGCGACAAACTGTCAGCGGAGTTCTCGCTTGCCGCCGAACATTCCAAGACAACGCTATGGGACGAGTGGGATTTGTATCCCACATTGTCAGCCACATACATGCCAAGCTCAGGACACATGTGGCAAATCTCATTCTCAACTGAAAAGAAATATCCCGAATTCTGGGCTGTACAGAATGTCACTTCCTACTTCGGAGGTCAATATGAGCATATTGTAGGCAATCCGGCACTCAAGCCGTCAAAGGAGTTCTCACTCTCGCTTGTCCATGTGCTCCACAACAAATACATGTTCCGCGGATGGTTCAGCCATACCAAGGACTATTTTACGCAAACCATGTTCCAAGCCCGCGACCAACTCGTGGAGATTGACAAGTTTGACAACTTCGACTTCTATCAGAATGCTGGAATAATGATTAGTTCACCATGGAAACCCACATGGTGGCTCGACTCTCGTGCCACAGTCTTCGGCGAATGGATGCGTGTGAAGGACAGCGACTACTACGACTGTCCCTTCGACCGCAACATAGCCTACGCCATGCTGTCGGCCAACGCCACCTTCCGTTTTATGCGCAGCCACGACCTCTCGCTCACCATCAACGGCTTTGCTCGCACCAAGTCATACCAGGGACCGCTCGACCTTCCCGCCTCGGGCAATCTCGACCTCAGTCTCCGCTATGCCTTCCTCAGTGGTAATGCCATTCTAACCCTTTACTGCAACGACCTCTTCCAGACAATGATGATCACCCCCGAATGCCACTGGTCAGGCCAAAACCTGCGCTGCAAATACTCCTGCTTCCGCACCGTCGGCCTCTCCTTCACCTACCGTTTCGGCGGCTATAAGGCCAAGAACCGCGAGGCTGTTGACACGTCGAGAATGAAGAAATAATATTTTGCCAACTGGAGAAATTTCGAATTGCAACTATATGATTTTTTTTAGTTCATCCCCAACCAATATATCTTAGTGCGGCGGTTCAGTGTTAATAATATCAAAAGCATCTGATAAAAGTATGCTGACATTTGGTGATTAATTGATTTATCTGTACTTTTGCAGTCGATAATAATTACTCCTCCAATGATGATTAGTCATACAATATGAAGAAACTGCCGATACTTATATTTATAGTGCTTTGCCTCACTGCCGTGGCAACAAGCTATGGGAGCTATCGCAAGGCACAGAGAAACATCGAGAGTGACCTGCAACAGGCTCTCGCCAAGACCATCAACGAGAAGGGTGTGGAAACAATGCGCCAAGACTCTATACGCGCCTACCGAAGCATCGCCCGCACCGAGGGCGAGATGATGACTATCGCTGTGGGTGACGAAACTTTGCGCAGACATCTCCGTAATCAGCAGTTGGGCGAGATGGCTTTTATCACCTATACCGTAGGACGCGAAAGAGGACGATGGAAGGTGACGTTCAATACCGAGGCTAAGTGCTCTGCTGCCATGATATGGAGCCTATCAGACCAAAGTCTATCTGCATGGCTCACCGTCATGGCATTGCTTTCGCTCGCCTTGTCGTTCAGGGGCAGAAGACAAAGTCAACCGATAACGATGGATAGTTTCAGTGCTACCCATCTCACTCCTATGCAGCGCCAGCTCATGGAGATGTTTGTCGCCTCTGACTCCCACTGTCTGTCAAAGCATGAAATCTGCAATGCACTATGGCCAAAGAAGGATGATGCCAGCGAGACATTATATGCCTTGATAAGCAGATTGAAACGCGAATTGGACAAGGCAAGCAATTACGACATCATATCTGACAGGGGCAGGGCGTATATTCTAAAACGTAGAAAATCAGAAGGTTGAATATTCTGACAGATAAATGTCAGACAAATGTCAGTATATAATTTGTGCTTTTCTAAGGCAAACTTATTACTTTTGCATTCCGAAAGCGTGGAAGGTTCCTCGCTAATGTAAAAAAGGAATGCAAAAGATGAAAAGTACATTAATCTTCGTATTATTGGCAATGTTGACATCGCCTGAGCTAAAAGCGCAGACAGATGCCCCTAACGACAGTGTGCAACTCGATGAAGTGGTGGTGAGAGGGGCTAGAGTCGTTAATCGCACCGACGGCAAACTCATTTTCCCATCCGAGGAAATGACCAAGTCGGCTACTTGCGGCTACAATCTGTTGAAGATGCTGCCACTGCCAAACGTCAAGGTGGATGACATCAACGAAAGCATAACAGCTGCCAACTCTCTCATAGGAGCCGTGCAAGTGAGAATCAACGATGTTGAGGCTTCCACTGCCGACATCCAGTCGTTGCAGCCAAGGGAAGTGGAAAAGGTGGAATTTATCGACCGCCCTGGCGTGAGGTATGGTGAGGGCGTGGGCATTGTTATCAATATCATTACGAGAAAAGTGACATCAGGCTATATCATCGGTGCAAGCGGCACGCTCGTGCCCAAGGCAGATATGGTTAAGGGCAATGCCTATACCAAGATAAACAACGGATATAACGAGTTATCGATAAACTATTCCGGATATTACAACCACTCCAACGGTATGAGTACAGTGGAAAATGCCGATTATCTCATGTCGGACAATACATATAATAAGGTGAAAAGAAATACCAACGACATCATCAACAGAAACACAATGCATGATATACAGGCAAGATACAGCATGATAAATGCCGATGGTACAGCGTTCCTCACAACTCTATCTACATCAATAGACAACAATCCTCGAGACTTGAACAAGACTGATGTTGCATATTCCAATGGGAGAAACGCGACAGAAACCACCGACAAAAGCGAGAAGACCTTAAGCCCTCTGCTCGACCTGTATTTTTCAACTAAAATTGGCAATAACCAAAGCCTCATCGCCAATGCGACAGGCTTATACACACATACCGATTATGCATATCTGTTTACATCCGACGAAACTTCTTTTGGCTACAACACACTCGGAAAGGCTTGGTCGCTCAAGTCGGAGGCGATATACGAAAACCGCATGAAGCCCTTCACCCTCTCGGCAGGACTTCGATATGCCCAGAAATATATCGATAATGACTATTCGGGCGATGCCACTCTCGTGTCGCAAATACATTCAAGCAACATCTATGCCTTCTCGCAAATCCAAGGCTCATTGGGGAAAATCGGATATATGATTGGACTCGGGCTTAGTCGTGAATATTATCGCCAAGGAGAGACCAGGTACGACAGAGTGTGGCTTCGTCCGAAACTGAACCTTTCCATGCCCATATCCAAAAGTCTTAGGCTCAACTACACCCTCACCTCCGCGCCTGCCTCGTCAAAACTGCAGAACATGAGCGGAATGTCCATCATAACCAATGGTATGGAATATTCAGAGGGTAATCCTGAACTGATTATGGCAAGGCGCGACGACCACACGCTAACCCTCAGCTATCAGTCGCCACGCCTATACACCCAACTGATGTCATTCTATCGCCACAACGACCATCCCGCCATGCAACACGTACGTCGCACGGAGGACGGACGCTTCGCCAAGACCTTCCTTGAAGGCAGACGCATTGACATGCTCATGCTGCAGAGCTACACCAACTACGACATCATTCCACAGCATCTCAATGCCTATATATCAGCAGAAATGTTGAACATTTGGAATGACGGACAGGATTATAGCCACCGCCTCACGTCGTTCAACTTCAACATAGGTCTCACTGCCTGGCTTGGCAATTGGACGATAATGGCAACTATGGACAACGGTTATCATTTCATGGAAAACGAATACGAGAGCCGCAACATCTTCTCCGACTTTGTAAGTGTTTCTTATAAATATAAGAATATCACGGCAGGTCTCTTCTGCCAAAACCTGTTCAAGCGTAATGCCAAGATTGAAGAAGTGGAAAACCACAACCACCTCGCCCACAAGCTCCTTGTAGCCCGCAACCGCGACACGTCAAATGCCATCGGTATAAAACTGATGTGGACATTGTCGAAAGGTCGCAACTTCAAAGGCATCGACCGCGACACCAACTCCTTAAAGGACAAGGAGACAGGAGTGGCAAAGTAAAGGGAAGTAGTGACGGAAATTATTGTCCAGACGGTATTTCCGTGGAGCATATTATGGACAGCCTTGCCACAGCCTGTCATGCCACGGAACAACGATGGGAAAACGATTCTATATTCCTGTCAGGTCCACTTTACATTGATGACAGTAAAATCAGCGGTCATCAGTATCATGCAAAATATGTAAGACGTGGAAAACTTTTGTTCGTACAAATGCTGACTTATCCAGATGATTGCAAGAAATCCGTTTCGCGACTTGTCAAGCAGATTGACGATTGGAAGGTTTGGTAATGATGTAATGAAGTATTCCGTGTCCTCGCCTATATTTGTGGATGGCAACGGAACAATATACAATTCTGAGGGAAATGAAAGACCATCCTACAAGAACTGCCGCATCTATCTGAATAATACTTTAGACCCAACAGTCCCTGATTGGGTGAAGCTCAATAGTACAACGTATATGGCTCGATATGCCTACGTTATCTCTCCTATTTCTGACAAGATACGTCTTGTGGTGGCATCTGGCGGCGGTCCCATGCTGAAATATATCGTTACGGAAGATGATTTCCGTTACGTGACTACCACGATGAATAAAGGAGAGCAACTTACATACGTACTTATTCTTGCCAATGCGAATAAGAGGGGCATCCAAAAATTAGAATTGGCATTTGAACGTAAGTAATGTGTTATAACGACACTCCCTATACTAATAAATGCAGGATTCCTCTTTTTGCAATACCAAGACTAATTGCAATACCTTCTCCTTTCGTTCGAAGGCTTCGAACGGAGATTCGAAGCTTTTGGATCTCCGTTCAAAGCTTTCGGATGTACATACAAAGCCTTGTGTGGATACAAATGATAGCCTGTTGAGAACATAACTCAAGTTAAGTTATGACAGTTTCTCAACAGCTGTTCAGATAGTTCCATACTAGCCTGTTCAGTTCTGGTCACTATAGCCTGTTCACTTAATGTCACTACAGCTGTTCTTTCCCTATTACAATAGCACAAATTTATACCAATATATTAGGGCGAATTATCGTGCCTCGATAGTTATGGTCTTTGTGATATTGCGCTGGCGATTGGTGACTGTGAGGTTAATGCGACCGCGCTCGCCATTACTGCGTACTATTACAACTGCCTTGCCACTGAAGAGTTTCATCTCTGGTTGCTTGAACGACTGAAGGGATGTTGCGTCTCCATTGCATGCTGCCTCAAACGCTCCGGCTCCGCTCACTTCGAAGGTGAGATCGTCGGAGAGGGTGGGGCAGAAGGTGCCCTTGGCATCGGTCATGCTCACCTCGATGAAAGCCATATCATCCTTGTCGGCATTAATGGTGTTGCGGTCGGAAGAGAGAGACATTGCAGTCGGTTCGCCAGCGGTGGCTATGGTCTGCTCACCTATTACACTGCCGTCTGAACTATAAGCCACAACCTTAATCTCGCCTGGTTCATATACCACGTCGTTCCAACGCAGGCGGAATCGGTCGAGACGAGAGTCTTTCTGTTTGCGGATGCGACCCTGACTCTTGCCATTGACAAAGAGTTCTGCTTCGGGAGCGTCGGTATAGCAATACACCGGGGTCACCTCACCCTCGCGTCCTGGCCATGTCCAGTGGGGGAGAAGATGTACGGTATGCGACTGCTTGTTCCAATGGCTGCGATAGAGATAATAGCGGTCCTTGGGCAGTCCGGCAAGGTCGCAGATGCCAAAGTAGCTGCTGCGGCTGGGCCAATACTCATCGTAGGGAGTGGGTTCGCCGAGATAGTCATAGCCTGTCCACACAAATTCGCCGATTACCCACGGATAGTCCTCCTGACAGCGCCAGTCGTCGTCGGGAAGGTTGCTCCACGAACAGTATTCGGTGTCGTAGCTTGAGCACTGTCCGTCGGGATAGGTGTTCTTGTCGGACACGGTGACGGGGAACTTATATACTCCACGCGAACTGACTGTGGAGGCTGTCTCGCTGCCGAGCAGGAATCCCTTGGGCAACTGCTTGATGTTGTTCTCATACTTGTGGACGCGATAGTTGAATCCAGGAACGTCCATCACTTGGGCAAAGCCAGACTTCAACGCAGCCTCGGCACGGTCCATGCCCTGAGTGACAGGACGGGTGGGGTCGTATTGATGGCAGAGGTCCTGCAGGCGCTTGGATATCTCAACGCCCTCCTGGCTCCACTGCTCGGGTATCTCGTTGCCTATGCTCCACATCACGATGGAGGGATGGTTGCGATGATGCTTCACGAGATTGATGATATCCTTGTCTGCCCATTCCTTGAAGAAGGTGGCATAGCCGTTCTTGCATTTGGGATATATCCACATGTCGAAACTCTCGGCCATCACCATCATACCGAGTGAGTCGCAGAGCTCCATCTGCATGGTGGAAGGCATGTTGTGGGCGGTGCGGATGGCGTCGCAGCCCATCTCCTTCATTGTCTTTATCTGACGGATGAGGGCAGCCTTGTTCTCGGCGGCTCCAAGCGGACCGAGGTCGTGGTGGAGACATACTCCCTTTATCTTGCGCGACACTCCATTGAGTTGGAATCCGTCTTCCTTCGACACACTGATAGTGCGTATGCCGAAGCGTGTGATTTCCTCGTCAAGCACTTGCTTCTTGCCTTTCTTGGCTGTGAGGCGAAGAGTATATAAATAAGGTGACTCAGGCGACCATAGTTGGGGATTGTTTACCGTGAGGTCGGAAATGCTTATCTCACCGTCTTTCGGAGTGATGTTGGCAGAACTTACCTTATTGCCTTTGGAGTCAAGAATATCTGCTACAACGACGCTGCCCTTAGGGGCATCGATCACCTTGGCACTCACACTGACGATGGCCTTGGACGCATCGGCAGACACTGTGCGGACGAATGTTTCCCATGGGGCAAACTGGCATTTGCCGGTGAGCAACAGGCGCACGGGGCGATAAAGACCGCCTCCGGGATACCAGCGGCTACTCTCCTCTACATTCTTCAGATCGACGGTAATCACATTGTCGCTGCCGTCAAATTTCAGATATTCGGTGGCATCGATATTGAAGGCATTGTAGCCGTAGGCCCAGAATCCTGCCTTCTTGCCGTTGATGCTCACTGTGGGTTGGCTCATGGCACCATCTATCATGAGAGTGGCGCGTGAATAGCCTTTGGGCAATTTGAATGTGGTGCGGTAGTGTCCCTCGCCAATCCAGGGGAGGGCTCCAGAGCGTCCCGACTTCTCGGTTTTCTCTTTTTCGCCATTCTGCTCGATGGCAACAAACTGGAGGTCCCATTTCTTGTCAAACGGTCCGGCGATAGCCCAGTCGTGAGGCACCCTGATGTCGGTCCATTCAACATTGTCGCGCGAGAACGACCAACCGTCGCTCAGCGTGAGCATCTGCCGCTGCTGTGCCGAAGTATTGAGGACTGCGGTAACAGCAAGTGTGGTAGTAATAAATAATTTTCTCATTATTCAAGTTTTTATTTTAGTAATTTATTCATTCTTTTTTTTGCCAACACGTTGTCGGGACATAGTTGCAACGCCTTTTTGTAGTTGGCTATTGCCGCATCGCGGAATCCCTCTTTCTCGCAGTCTTTGGCGAGTGACACATATTCGACGGAGAGTTTCTTGAGGAAGTCGTCTTTCTTTTGCTGCTCCTTCTTCAGTCGCTCTATTTCTGCCTCCAGTTGGGGTATCTGCGACAGTTTGCGCCTTAGCAGTCGGCGGGCTGCGGGTTTCTCGATGTCGTAGCGACTGTGGATAGCCTTGAAAAACCAGTCGAGGCAGCCTTGCATGTCGCGCTCGTCGAAAGCGCGCTTAGCCTCGGCATATTCAATGTCGGCCTTGCTTTCCTTTATAGCATTGTCATAGATTGACTGGTTGTTGTATCTATTGGCAAACTGCAACACTTCCCTGCGCACGATGACATCGCGATGTGAAAGGGGCGACTTCATACTGATGCCGTTGAGTGAGGTGCAGCGGCTTAGGGCTACATAGGTCTGGCCTCCTGCAAATGCACCTCCCGTGAAGTCGATATTGACTTGACTGAAGGTGAGACCCTGGCTCTTGTGGACGGTGATGGCCCAAGCCAGTCGTAGTGGAAACTGAGTGTAGGTGCCCAATTGCTTTTCCTCTATCTTTTTCTCCTGTTCGTTGAATGTGTATTTCACATTCTCCCATTGTTCGCGTTCCACTGGATAAACGCTACAGTCCTCTGTCTCAACGCATATTACTCCATCCTCGATACTGATGTCGGTGATGCGTCCGAGGGTGCCGTTGACCCACCTCTTTTCCTTGTCGTTGCGGATAAATATCACCTGTGCGCCCACCTTCACCTCCAGTTCCATCGGGGTGGGGAGGGATGACAGGGGAAACTCGCCCTGGATGTTGCCATTGAACGTGACGGAGTCGCCGGAGAGTTCGTCGAGATGCTTGCTGTTGATATAGTCAACGGTGTCGCGACGGGTGGCTAATGTTATGCAAAGCGAAGAGTCGCCAAGGTTGAGGTCTGCCCCCACACGACTGTTGAGCTTGCTGAGGTCGAGACTGTCGAAGGTGTTGGTGCGAATACGGTCGAGGATACCGATAAACTCACTGTCTTTCTGTCGATACACCTTACGCAGTTCGATAGACACAAGCGGCATCTCGTTCCACACCCTCGCGTTGAAGAAATACATCGACGTATAAAACGGTTGGAGGAGTTGGCGCTCATCGTCCTTGATGACGGGTTCGAGCTGGAATGTGTCGCCCACAAGCAACAGTTGCTTGCCGCCAAAGGGCTGGCGATGGTTGCGGCAATATATGCGCAGCACTTTATCTATGAAGTCGATGATGTCGGCACGCACCATACTGATCTCGTCGATGATGATGAGTTCCACCTCGCGCAGCAGTTTGATGCGGTCGCTGCCGTATTTCAGTGTTTCTCGGATGTGGCGTGCGTCGTATCGCTTGTCGGTAGGCAGAAGGGGATGGAACGGCAGATGGAAGAAACTGTGCAAGGTGACACCTCCGGCATTGATGGCTGCTATACCAGTGGGAGCCAGTACGACTGTCTTCTTCTTGGTGTTGCGTGCCACATGACGCAGAAAAGTTGATTTACCCGTCCCCGCCTTTCCGGTGAGAAAGAGCGAGTGACGGGTATAGTTGATTATCTGAATGGCTTGTTGCCATTCCTTATTGTCGGTGTCGAGTTTCATTTAGAAATAGACGTCATCGTATGTAGGCTTCTTTTTCTTCTTCGTTTCTGTAGCCTCAGGCTTCTTCGGTTCGGTAGCCTCGGCAGGAGTCTTGTCTGTTGCAGGGACATTCTCATTGTGCAAATTCTCATCCTTTGAGTGATGGATGATATTGCCTTGCTCGTCATACATCACCTCAACCTCCTGACTTGCCAGTGAATCAACAGCCACGGAGTCGGTGTCCTGACGTGAGCGGTAGTAGCTTGCACAGTTATACATCGACGAGGAAACGCTTTCGTCCTTGGGTTTGCCAAACTTGCCGTGATAGTCCTTGAAGGCGGGGTCGGAGAGCACTGACTCAAGGAAATAACCGCAGATGGGCAATGCAGTGCGGCTACCCTGACCGAGGGCTCCTGTACGGAAGTGGATGCAGCGGTATTCGCCTCCTACCCATGCTCCTACCACCAGTTTGGGACTGACGCCTACAAACCATGCGTCGGAGTGGTTGTTGGATGTTCCGGTCTTGCCGCCAAATTCAGTGTCGTTGAACTTGCCTATATATCCCCAAAGACTCATACTTGTGCCGCCTGGTTCGCGCAATCCACCTTGCAGTAGTTGCTGAACGAGATAGGCACTGCGATAGGGGATGGCTTGCTTCTGTTCGGAAGGAGCCACGAATATCTCATTGCCGTCGCGGTCGATGATACGTGTCACCAATACAGGTTCGTGGGCCTTTCCATCGTTGATGACGGTGGAGTAGGCATTGACGAGTTCAAGCAGGTTGACATCGCTCGAACCCAGTGGCAGCGACGGTGTCTTGTCGAGCTTGCTCTTGATACCCATGGCTTCGGCAGTGGCAGCAATGTTGGCAACACCACATTCCTGACCGAGTTTCACTGCGATGGAGTTGATACTCTGCGCAAACGCAGCCTTCAGTGGAAGCGAGTCGCCTGTGAAATATCCGTTGGCGTTGGTGGGTGCCCATGTCACTTCTTTATTTTGCTTCTTATCCCACACCTTCATGCTGAAATAGGAGTCAACACGCTTGTCGCAGGGTGTGAGACCCTGATTCATTGCCTCGGTATATACAAAGAGTTTGAAGGTAGAACCTGGTTGGCGCATAGCGGTTACCTTGTCGTATTTCCACGACTTGAAGTCGATATCGCCCACCCATGCCTTTACATGTCCGTTCTGCGGTTCCATTGCAACAAATCCGCAGTGCATGAACTTCACCATATAGCGGATGGAGTCCATGGTGCTCATCTCCAACTCTACACTTCCTTTCTCATAGTCGAACACCTTCACCTTGTGAGGCTTGTTCATCCAATAATCCACCGAGTCGGGATTGTTGGGGTATTTCTCCTTGAGTTGCTTGTAGTAGGGTTGGCGCTCTGCTATGTCCTCGATGAATCCCGCAATCTCCTGATGTTTCTCGTCCTGCCAGGGATTGGTGTTGCCCCAGTGGTTCTTGAAGTTGCGCTGCACTTGCTTCATCTGCTTGATGGCGGCAGCCTCGGCATACTTCTGCATGCGAGTGTCGATGGTGGTATAGATTTTCAATCCGCTGGAATACAGGTCGTATCCATTGTCCTTGCACCAATCCTTGAGGTAGTTGGCCACTGCCTCGCGGAAATATGTTGCCTGACCGTCGTAGTTGCTCTCCACGTTATAGTTGAGAGTGATAGGTTTGAGTTTGAGGGTGTCGTAGGCAGCGTGGGTGAGATCTCCATGGTTCACCATATTATTAAGTACGGTGTTGCGGCGCTTAAGACTATTCTCGGGATTAATGCGTGGGTTATAGTATGTGGTAGCCTTGAGCATTCCCACAAGGATTGCTGCCTGATCGGTGGTGAGATCCTTTGGTGTGGTGCCGAAATAGGTCTTACAAGCTGTCTTGATACCAAAGGCATTGCTACCGAAATCAACGGTGTTGGCATACATGGTGAGGATGTCGCGCTTGTCGAAGATAAACTCCAGTTTCACTGCTGTAATCCACTCCTTGCTCTTCATTATCAGAATCTTAAGACCGGGAATGCCACCGAGAAGACCGGTGGAGTAGTTGGTGCGAACACGGAAGAGGTTCTTTGCCAACTGCTGGGTGATGGTAGAGGCACCACGGGCATCATGATGGATGGCGGCGTCCTTGATGGCTGCAAACACGCCGATAAGGTCGATGCCCCTGTGATTATAGAATCGCTCGTCTTCTGTATCTACGAGAGCTTTCCAGAATTCGGGATTGACCTCCTCATATTTCACCGGAGTGCGGTTTTCATTGAAATACTTGCCTATCATCACGCCGTCGGCACTGTATATCTCGGATGCCTGACTGCTGACGGGGTTCTTTATCTGGCTATAGCTTGGCGACTTGCCAAACAGCCATAGGAAATTGATGTCAACCGCCACTAAATACAAGATGAAAGCGACGATAAAAGAAACGAATGCAACAAGTGTCTTGGTGTACCATTTCTTTCCCTTGTACAATCCTTTGTACCACACTCCAGTCTTGTGGAGTGACTTACCTATGAGGTGGAGGTAGTATCCTATCTTACCTCTGTTGTCTTCTGAATTCTTGACCATTCTTGTGATATATATGTCATTATTTCTTTGTTGTCATCTGCATCAAACCATCGCACCGCCGGGTCGCGCTTAAACCATGTGAGCTGTTTGCGGGCGTATCGACGGGTATTTCCCTTGATGCGCTCCACGGCTTCGTCAAGCGGCCAGATACCATCGAAATAGGCGAAGAGCTCCTTGTAGCCTACGGTGTTGAGTGCATTCTCATGGCGATAGGGCAACAGTCGTCGCGCTTCGTCCTCAAGGCCTGCAGCCATCATTGAATCCACACGGCGGTTGATACGCTCGTAGAGCACTTCGCGCTCGCGATTGAGGGCTATCTTGACAATGGCAAAGGGGCGCTGCTTCCGCTCGCGCACACGATAGGACGTGAAGGTGTTGCCTGTCTGATGGCATATCTCAAGAGCATGCACCACACGCCGAGTATTGTGACGATCGACAATCGCATAGTATTCGGGATCCATCAGGTGCAATTCCTCGCACAATCTCTCAAGGCCCTCGCTCTCAAGGCGTTGCTTCATCCATTGCCTTACATCATCGGTGATGGTGGGGATATCATCAATGCCATTGCATACTGCATCGATATACATCATGCTGCCGCCTGTCATGAGGGCGATGTGGTCGTTGCGACCGTCAAACTCCTTTTCGAGTACATGAAGCACGTCTTGCTCGAACATCGAAGCGTTGTAATAGTCGCCCAAATGGAGATTGCCTACAAAGTAATGCTTCACTCTGCGCAATTGTTCCTCGGTGGGCGAGGCAGTGCCTATGTGCATGTCGCTGTATATCTGACGTGAGTCGGCATTGATGATTGGTATGCCATAACTCTCGGCGATATTAAGGCATAATTCGGTTTTTCCCACAGCAGTGGGGCCAGTGATTACAACGAGAGTATTCATCACCCATCAATCATCATCTAATGACGCCACGCTTGGATTTCTCGAAGAAGGAACAGATATACTCCACCTCCTTGGATTCGGGATATTTTGCTCGAGCTTCCTCGATGCCTTCCTTGATAACACCCTTGGCATAGATGATGCGATAGGTGTCGTGGATCATGTCGATGGTCTCGTTGCTGAAACCACGACGGCGCAGACCGATGATATTGATACCGCAGTAGCGGGTGGGTTCCTTGCCGGCAATGACGAAGGGGGGAATGTCGAGACTGAAACGGCTTCCGCCCTGAATCATTACATATCCGCCAATGTTGCAGAACTGATGGCAGAGCACTGTGGCACTGATGATGGCATTGTCGTGGACAACAACCTCGCCGGCAAACTTTGTGGAGTTGCCGATGATGCAGCCGTTGCCTACTTCGCAGTCGTGGGCAATGTGCATGTTCTCCATAAGGAGATTATTGTTGCCTACAACGGTCTTGCCCTTGCTGGCTGTGCCACGGCTGATGGTGACATTCTCACGAATACTGTTGTTGTCGCCAATCTCGCAGGTGGTTTCCTCGCCGCGGAACTTGAGGTCCTGCGGCTTGGTGCTTATACTTGCCCCGGCAAAGAACTCATTGCCGTTGCCTATTCTTGCACCAGTGTGGATGGTGACACTGTTCATGAGGTTGTTGTTGTTGCCAATCACAGTGTTCTTGTCGATATAGCAGAATGGCCCGATAATGTTGTTGTCGCCAAGTTTTGCCTCGGGATGGACAAAGGCCATAGGACTAATGGTATTCATTCTTTCAGAAATTAAAAATTATCTTACTTATTCTTTACGATCTGTGCGGTGAATGTAGCCTCCGAAACGATGTGGTCGCCTACGAAGACATATCCCTTCATCGACGAAATGCCATGGCGGACAGGAGCAAGGAGGTCAACCTTGAAGAGGAGAGTGTCGCCAGGAACAACCTTTTGGCGGAACTTCACGTCGTCGATACGCATAAAATATGTTGACCAACGCTCGGGTTCCTCAAGGGTGTTGAGAACGAGCAATCCACCACATTGCGCCATCGCCTCAATCTGAAGCACTCCCGGCATTACAGGCTCCTGGGGGAAATGACCCTGGAAGAATGGTTCGTTGCTTGTCACGTTCTTAACTCCTACAATGCTTGTAGCACCAAGTTCTATCACCTTGTCAACCAGCTGCATAGGATAGCGGTGGGGGAGAAGTTCGCGGATGCGGTTGACATCCATTATCGGAGTCTCATTTGGATCGTAGATGGGAGCCTGAATCTCGTGCTTGCGGATTTCACGGCGCATCTGACGTGCAAACTTATTGTTGATGGTATGTCCAGGACGGGTGGCGATGATACGGCCCTTGATGGGTTTGCCGATAAGAGCCATGTCGCCAATGATGTCGAGGAGCTTGTGGCGTGTGCACTCATTCTCCCATACAAGAGGCTTGTGCTGGATATAACCGAGATTGTTGGCGTCGCGGTGCTCCACCTTGATCATGTCGGCCAACTGGTCGAGCTGCTCTTGTGAAATCTGCTTTTCGTAGATGACAATAGCATTGTCGAGGTCGCCGCCCTTGATGAGATTGGCCTTGAGAAGAGGCTCGATGTCACGCACAAACACGAATGTGCGGGCAGCGGCAATCTCGGTGGGGAAATTAGTCATCTTGTCGAGTGAGGCAAACTGACTGTTGATGAATTTGGAGTTGAAGGAGCACATGGCGGTGAGACTGAACTCCTCGTCGGGAAGAATTACAATGGAAGAGCCGGTGGTCTCGTCCTTCACCTCAATCTTCTTGCGGATGATGTAGTAGTCCTTAGGCGCATTTTGTTCCTCAATACCAATCTCTTGGATTTTCTCAACATACTTGATAGCGCTTCCGTCGAGGATAGGAAATTCAGGACCGTTGACCTGTATGAGACAGTTGTCGATGCCAAGGGCATAGAGGGCTGCCATACCATGCTCAATAGTAGAAACGCGCACCTCGCCATTGCCGAGCACTGTGCCACGCTGGGTGTCGATGACATTCTCGGCAATGGCATCAATTACAGGCATGCCTTCGAGGTCGATACGCTGTATCTTATAACCATGATTTTCGGGAGCAGGATTGAAAGTCACAGTGAGACTCAGTCCTGTATGCAAGCCTTTTCCGCAAAGCGAAAAACTGCCTTTTAATGTGGTTTGTTTCATCATAATAGTTTTACTATATGTTTGTATTCTTTTAGTCTTTCTCTCTTTATAGCAGACGATTATTTCTTCTTCAGCTCTTCTATCTGCTTTTTCAAATCGTTAAGTTCCTTGTACATGTCGGGCAAACGACGGAATACGGCCTGCGACTTGAAGTAGGCCTTGGGCTCCATGGGAGGTGTGCCGATGAGAGTCTGGTCGCCCTTGATATTACCGGGAACGCCCGATTGTGCACCGAGGAACACTTTGTCGCCGATAGTGATGTGACCGGCAAGACCAACCTGTCCGCCAAACATACACCACGAACCAATCTTGGTGCTGCCGGCAACGCCCACTTGGGCCGACATGACGGTGTTCTCGCCTACCTCCACATTGTGGGCTATCTGTATGAGATTATCCAGTTTCACTCCCTTGCGGATGATGGTGCTGCCCATGGTGGAGCGGTCGATACAGGTGTTAGCACCTATTTCTACGTTGTCCTCAATAGTGACAATACCAATCTGGGGAATCTTGTCGTAACCTTCGGCATTAGGGGCAAAACCGAAACCATCGGCGCCGATGACGCTGCCTGCATGGATTGTAACATTATTACCGAGTTGACAACCCTGATAGATGGTGACGTTGGGATAGATGATACAGCCTTCGCCTAATGTCACACCATCGCCAATGACGGCATGGGGATAGACCTGACATCCACTGCCAATCTTGGCACCATCGCCGATAACTGCGTAAGCGCCGATATACACATCTTCGGCAACGGTGGCACTTGCGGAGATGGCTGCAGTCTTGTCGATGCCTTGCTTCTTTGGCATACTTTCAGCATATAACTGCAACAGTTTGGCAACACACTCATAGGCGTTTTTCACGCGGATGAGGGTGGCGCTCACAGGCTTCTCTAATACTACGTCGTCGTTGATGAGAACGATGCTTGACTCAGTGTCATAGATATAATGCAGATATTTGGGGTTGGAAAGGAATGAAATAGCTCCTTTCTTGCCTTCTTCAATCTTCGCAAACGTGTTGACAGAGGCGAGTTCATCGCCTTCTACTTTTCCGCCGATAAACTCGGCTATTTGTTTCGCTGTAAATTCCATATACTGTCAATGTCTTGATATTATTCTGCAAATATATATAAAATATTTGTAACAACAAGACAAAATAGCAAAAAATTGATAATTTTTTTCTCTATTCCTTATTTTATTTAGGAAATATAACATATCTTGGCGAGTTCTGCCGCCATTTGCTCTTGAAGTTCCTTGGCTTTCTGAGCTGCCACCTCGGCATAATCCTCACCGTCGCTGGCATAGATAATGCCGCGTGAACTGTTGACGAGCAAACCGCAATCCTTGGTCATACCATAGCGGCACACTTCCTCAAGACTGCCGCCTTGAGCTCCCACACCGGGAACAAGAAGGAAACTCTCAGGGGCTACCTTGCGGATATCCTCGAACATCTTGCCCTGAGTGGCGCCTACCACATACATCATGTTGTCGATGTTGCCCCACTGCTGACTCTTGCGAATGACCTTCTCGAAAAGACGCTCGCCTTCCGTGTCGGTGGTGAGTTGGAAGTCGTTGCTGCCCTTGTTGCTGGTGAGGGCAAGAAGAATCACCCACTTGCCGTCGTAGCCGAGGAACGGAGTGACGCTGTCTTCGCCCATATATGGAGCGACTGTGAGAGCATCAACATCATATTCCTCAAAGAAGGTGCGGGCATACATCTTGGATGTGTTGCCAATGTCGCCGCGCTTGGCATCGGCGATGATGAAATGATTGGGGTAGTATTTGTTGAGATAATTGATTGTCTTTTCAAAGGCAATCATACCCTTTACGCCGAATGCCTCATAAAATGCCAGATTTGGTTTGTAGGCAACGCAATATGGGGCGGTGGCGTCAATAATATTCTTATTGAATGTATATATGGCATCATTGTCGTTAAGAAGATGTTGGGGAATCTTCTTGAGGTCGGTGTCGAGACCAACGCAGAGAAAGCTCTTCTTGGTCTTAATCTGCTCAATAAGTTCTATTCTGTTCATATATAATTTTTTAATTCTTAATTTTTAATTCTTAATTCATGATTTCAGGTCTCTGCTCTGACTACAGTTCGGCTTCCTTCATTCTCTCGGCATTCTCGGCAACGGTGAGGGCATCAATCATGTCCTGAATATTGCCTGAGAGGAAGCCTTGAAGATCGTGGGTGGTGTAACCGATACGATGGTCGGTGACACGTCCCTGGGGAAAGTTGTATGTGCGAATCTTTGCACTGCGGTCGCCTGTGGAAACGAGAGTTTTGCGGCGACTGGCAATATCATCGATATACTTCTGATGCTCACGGTCATAGATAAACGTGCGGAGGCGAGAAAGGGCACGCTCCTTGTTCTTGGGTTGGTCGCGTGTCTCGGTACACTCGATGAGTATCTCCTCCACCTCGCCAGTGTTGGGGTTCTTCCAGGGATAGCGCAAGCGCACTCCCGACTCCACCTTGTTGACGTTCTGACCACCGGCTCCTGACGATCGGAAGGTGTCCCACTTGATGTCGCCCTCGTTGATGTTAACCTCAAACTTGTCGGCTTCGGGGAGTACGGCTACTGTGGCGGCACTGGTGTGCATGCGGCCTTGGGTCTCTGTGGCGGGAACACGCTGTACACGGTGTACGCCCGACTCATATTTCAATATGCCATATACACCATCACCGCTGACGGCAAAGTCGATTTCCTTATATCCTCCCACGGCTCCCTCGCTTACGCTCGTTACAGAGACATTCCATCCCTTGGAGTCGCAGTATTTCTTGTACATCGCAAACAAGTCGCCGGCAAACAAGGCGGCTTCGTCGCCACCGGCACCAGCGCGGATTTCCATCTGAACATTCTTGCCATCCTCGGGGTCCTTGGGCACAAGGGCTATCTTTATCTCTTCCTCAATCTTGGGTTGAAGAGCTTCATTGTCAGCCAATTCCTCACGAGCCATTTCCTTCATCTCTGGGTCGCTCTCGTTGGCGAGAATATCCTTTGCCTCCTTGATGGAGTTGATGCACGAAATGTATCTCTTGCGAGCATCCATAATGTCGCTCAAGTCCTTGTATTCGCGCGTCAGTTTCACAAAGCGGTCTTGGTCGGCTATCACCGAGGGGTCGGTAATCAGAGTTGATACCTCCTCAAATCGGCTCACCAATCCTTCAAGTTTCTGTAATATGCTGTTGTTCTCAATCATTTATCGAAGAACTTTAATTATTTATTCCTTTAATTATTTCGATATCAATCGTAGTCAAATGTTCCGTATTCCGACTTGATGGTGAGGCTCTTCTTGCCTTCCTCGATGTGACCGATTACCTGTGCGTCGATATTGAACGAACGAGATATGTCGATAACCTTCTGGGCATTCTCGGGAGACAGGTAGATTTCCATGCGATGACCCATATTGAATACCTTGTACATCTCCTTCCAGTCGGTGCCGCTCTCATCGTGAATGGCGCGGAACAGTGGAGGAATGGGGAACATGTTGTCCTTGATGACACGACAGTTGTCGCCAACGAAGTGGAGAACCTTGGTCTGTGCGCCACCTGTGCAATGAACCATTCCGTGAATGTCGCTGCGCATCTCGTCGAGCATCTTCTTGATGACAGGAGCGTAGGTGCGGGTGGGCGAGAGAACAAGTTGGCCGGCATTTACGGGTGAACCCTCGACAGCCTGGTCGAGACGATACGAACCACTATATACCAGTTCATCGGGCACTGCATGGTCATAGGTCTCGGGATATTTCTCTGCAAGATACTTAGAGAAAACATCGTGACGGGCGGAAGTCAAACCGTTGCTGCCCATTCCACCGTTGTATCTTGACTCGTAGGTGGCCTGTCCGCATGAAGAAAGACCGACAATCACATCACCAGGACGGATGTTGGCATTGTCGATAACATCACTGCGCTTCATACGACATGTGACGGTGGAGTCAACAATGATAGTCCTCACGAGGTCGCCAACATCTGCAGTCTCACCGCCTGTGGCATAGATGCCCACGCCCATGTCGCGCATTTGCTGAAGGAGTTCGTCGGTACCGTTGATAATAGCAGAAATCACCTCGCCTGGAACAAGCATCTTGTTGCGTCCAATGGTGCTTGAGACAAGGATGTTGTCAACAGCTCCTACGCATAGCAGGTCGTCGGTGTTCATGATAAGTGCGTCCTGGGCAATACCTTTCCATACACTCAGGTCGCCTGTTTCCTTCCAATAAGCATAGGCTAACGAAGATTTAGTACCGGCACCATCGGCATGCATGATATTACAATACTCTGGGTCGCCACCCAATATGTCGGGGATAATTTTGCAGAATGCCTGTGGGAATATTCCTTTATCAATATTTTTAATGGCATTGTGAACATCTTCCTTGGCGGCACTTACACCGCGCATCATATAACGGTTGGAGTTCATATTCTTTCTTTTTTCTTATGTTGCTTAGTTATTATTCCAAAAATCCCAACTTGCAAAGGCTTGCAGAAGAAGCATTTCAAGACCATTGCATGTACTTGCTCCTTGTTCCTTGCCTTTCTTGAGGAAGAGGGTCTCGTCGGGGTTGTAGATAAGGTCGTAGAGGAGATTGCGGCTATCCATTGCCTCGTAGGGCAGTTGGGGACATTCCTCAACATGAGGATACATGCCGCAGGGAGTGCAGTTGACGATGACATTGTATTCCTTGACAATGTCGGGAGTGACGTCGGAATACTGGATTGTGCCAGGACGCTCGTAGCGACTGACAAATACGGTTTCGAGACCAAGACTCTTAAGACCGAAGTCGATTGCCTTGGAAGCACCTCCTGTTCCAAGAATGAGTGCTTTCTTGTGATAGTTTTCCAATTGGGGATGAATGCTTTGAGTGAAACCGATGACATCTGAGTTGTAACCCTTGAGGGTGGTCTCGCCTCCATGGTGCTCCACCTTGATGACATTGACAGCACCGATGGCCCTTGCCTCGGGACTGATGTTGTCGAGGTAGGAGATGACCTTCTCCTTGTAGGGTATGGTCACATTGAGTCCACGCAACTCGGGATTGGATTCGATAATCTCAAGCAACGAGTCAATGTTTGCAATCTCGTAGTTTTCATACACGGCATCCATGTTTTCATCACTAAACTTCTGGTTGAAGTAGCTCTTTGAGAATGAATGACCTAAAGGATAGCCTATCAAACCGTATTTTTCCATAACCTATATATATAATAATGTGTAACTATTTTGTAGCAATATAAAGTGTACATATGCCAAATGTCAGTCGGCGGAATGATGCATCCGAAAAACCTGCCTTGGCAAGGATGTCCATCATGCGCTCGCCCTGTGGGAAAGCCTCAATGGTGGCTGTGAGATATCCATAGGCACTCGTGTCCTTGGAGATCATGCGGCCTACAAACGGAAGAACTGTATGGGAATATATCCTGAACAGCTGCTTCATCGGGAATACGACTGGTTCGGTTAGTTCCACAATACAGAGATGTCCACCTTTCTTGAGAACACGGCACATCTCGCGGAGACCTTTGTCGAGATCGGGAAAATTGCGAATGCCAAACGCTGCTGTTACAGCATCGAAGGTATTGTCGGCAAATGTCAGTTGCATACAGTCTTCCTTGGCAAATGATATCACGGAGTCGAGACCGAGGTCCTTTACTTTCTTCCTGCCGACTTCCATCATGCCTTCTGAGATGTCACACCCCACAAGGCTATCAGGACGCAACATTTGGGCAGCAAGAATGGCGAAGTCGCCAGTGCCCGTGGCTACGTCGAGTATCTTGTGCGGACTGTAGGGAGATATTGCCTTTATGGCCTTACGTCTCCACCCCTTGTCGATGTTCCAAGACAACTGGTGGTTAAGCTGATCGTAGGTGGGGGCGATGGTGTCAAACATCTTCTCCACCTGTTCAGACTTGTCGCCAATGTTGTCGTATGGCTTTATTTTTTCCTGGTCGTACATAATATTGCGTGCAAAATTACAACATTTTTTTCTAATAGACGAATAATTTTTTAGAAAAATTACAATAATCCCTTAGTACTCGGTAATTCGTAGTGGTAAATGTCTCTTTTTACAGCCATCTTCAGACTGCGGGCCAGTGCCTTGAAGATTCCTTCTATCTTGTGATGCTCGTTGTCTCCTTCGGCCTTGATGTTGAGGTTCATGCGGGCTGAGTCGCTGAGACTCTTGAAGAAATGCAGGAACATCTCGGTGGGCATTTCTCCTATTTTCTCTCTGTGAAACTCGGCATCCCATACGAGCCACGGACGCCCTCCAAAGTCGAGTGCCACTTGGCACAGACAGTCGTCCATAGGAAGGGAATAGCCATATCTCTCAATTCCTCGCTTGTCGCCAAGTGCCTTGAGGATACATTCTCCCAAGGCAAGGGCGGTGTCTTCTATGGTGTGGTGCTCGTCAACATGCAAGTCGCCTTGGGTGTGAACCATAAGGTCCATCATTCCGTGCTTGCCTATCTGCTCAAGCATGTGGTCGAAGAATCCAAGACCAGTGGAGATGTCGCACTTGCCGGTACCGTCGAGGTTGATGCTTACATGGATGTCGGTTTCCTTGGTGGTTCTTTTCACCTCTGCCGTGCGCTCTCCGGCAAATAGGAGTTCGGCTATCTTGTCCCATGTCATACCATTCTTACCTAATATTAGCGACTTGCATCCGATGTTCTCGGCAAATTGTCTGTCGGTGTCGCGGTCGCCGATGACATAACTGCCTGCAATGTCATATTCGGGATTGTTGATATACTTCTGCACAAGACCAGTATTAGGTTTGCGAGTGGGGGCATTGTCCTCAGGGAAATGTGGGTCGATGAGTATCTCGTCGAAAGTGATTCCCTCGCCTTCCAAGGTTTGGAGAATGAAGTTGTGTACAGGCCAGAATGTATCTTCGGGGAACGACTCTGTTCCCAATCCGTCCTGATTGGATACCATTACAAATTCAAAGTCAAGCTTTGAACGGATAAAACTAAGGTTGCGGAATACGCCCCTTGTAAACTTCAATTTCTCGAAAGCATCAATCTGCTCGTCTGCGGGTTCCTCAATGAGAGTCCCGTCGCGGTCAATAAACAATATCTTTTTCATTTGATTCATAAGTTACATAATAAACATATAATATGGAAAGTCGGATATATCCCTGGATTATTCCGGCAATGAACATTACGAAAGCCGTCATTGGGATAGAGTAGGATGGCATACCTATGGGGTCGTCGAACAGCACACCCATATTTGCCTGCACATTGGCAAGACAAAGAACATTGGCGGGAAGAAGAATTATTCCGGATAATACGCCTGAAACGATGGTAGTGATGAGTATCACAACAAACCATTTGCCCCAATGCTTGAATCCTTTCTTATAGGAAGGCCAAAGGTTTTTCCAGTATTTGCGCTCGGGATTGTAGAGATAGCTGAAAAGGCTTTGCATTAAGGGGAGGGTAAGAAATGCTCCGATGCCAAATGTCACTATCGTCAACGGTAATGCCACGAGCAGTGTTGAGAGGAAAGCCTTGGCTGTGCGCCATTTCCCAACGTTAAGACCTTGGGCATAAAGTATGAGTTCGGCTATCGCTCCTGCAATGATTGCTGCTAAAGTGATGGCGAAAATCATGATGTAGTCGGAAACAACAGTGCCAATAGACTGCGGATTGACAAACACGCTGAGGTTGAGCCTCGGATAATAAATCACCAATATGGTTGCTAATGTGCTGAAACACAAACCATAAGCAATCGCGGCAATCCACGAGCGCTTGGCGATGCTGCGAAATTCCGACATGTAAAGATGATAGCCAGTGCGTATGCACGAACGGCTACTTCTGCTCTTTGACAGAGCCTCTGAATTGCTTTTTTCCATTGTTTAATCCTTAATTATTTCTAACAATGTGCAAAGATAAGAATTTTTTTTGTAACTTTGCATCATAATTTACACTAATTATGAAAATATTGAAGTGGGGCTTCATCGGATGCGGTGAAGTGACAGAGAAAAAAAGTGGTCCGGCATTCAGTGAAGTGCCAGGTTCAAGCGTTGAGGCAGTGATGAGTCGCAGCGAGGAAAAAGCGCGTAGTTATGCCGAAAGACATGGGATAAAAAAGTGGTACACCGATGCTCAGGAACTCATTGACGATCCTGATGTCAATGCCATATATATTGCTACTCCTCCGTCGAGTCATGCTACATTTGCCATCATGGCAATGAAAGCCGGCAAACCGGTGTATGTGGAGAAACCATTGGCTGCGTCATACGATGACTGCGCAAGAGTGAATCGCGTGAGTGAGCAAACTCACGTGCCGTGTTTCGTGGCATATTATCGCAGGTATCTGCCATATTTCCAGAAGGTGAAAAATATCATAAGCGAAAAAGTAATTGGTGATATAGTGAGTGTGCAGATTAGATTTGCCGTCCCTCCGCGTGATCTTGATTACAATCATCCGGAAAATCTGCCGTGGCGACTGCAACCGGATATTGCTGGCGGAGGATATTTCTATGACTTGGCACCACATCAGTTGGATTTGCTGCAAGATATATTCGGAGTGATAATTGATGCGTATGGCATTTGTTCCAACCGTGCTGGATTGTATCAGGTGGAAGATTCTGTCAGTGCATGCTTTAAATTCGAAAATGGATTGTCGGGAAGCGGATCATGGTGTTTTGTCGCGTATGAGAGTGCGAAGGAAGACCGAATAGAGGTAGTCGGAACAAAGGGACAGTTGAGTTTCTCTGTATTTACGTATGAACCGATCAACCTGATAACATCTGAGGGTAGTCAGTCAATAGTTGTGCCTAATCCTCCTTATGTGCAGTATCCTCTTATCAAAAGTGTGATAGAGCACTTGCAAGGACTGAATGTTTGTACATGCACGAGTATATCCGCCACTCCAGTGAACTGGGCAATGGACAGAATATTGGGGAAATTTTAATTTTTTATTAGGAATTAGGGATTAGGAATTAGAGATGAGAAGTGTATTGATTGGGATATTTCTTTTTTGTACCGTTGTCTCCTTTGCCGAAGACAAGGGTAAGATGGTTATTGACTCTATTCCTCATCTCAATGTAAATCTCAACAATCCCGAATTAGGTGTAATAAGAAAAACTGTCAGGGGATTCGGTGCGATTGACACCAACTATGTGGAGCCACAGCACTATAACTGGGCGTTTATGATACAAAACACATATAACTATGACGTCTATAGATTAAGTAGTGCATTAGGACAGGAGATATATTTATCTCCAGACGTATTGTTCAGAATAGGACCATATTTCGGTTGGAGATGGATATTCCTAGGCACGACCTTTGAACTTAAAAATATTGGAGTTGATAATAATTCATTGAAAAAGGAGTTCACACTCAGTTTATATAGTGCGCAAATAGGTGTTGACTTGTATTATCGTCGTACTGGTAATGATTATAAGATAAGAAAGGCAAATCTTGGTGATGACGATTTAAACCGCAAGCTGCGTGATATTCCGTTTGACGGACTTAATGTGGGCATCACTGGACTGAATGTGTATTACATATTTAATCACAATAGATTTTCATATCCTTCGGTATTTGCACAGAGTACTTGCCAGAAAATCAGTTGCGGTTCGTGGATGGCAGGATTAGGATATACCCATCATAATCTTAAATTTGATCATGAAAAGATGAAGAAGGTTGTTGAGCAAACGACAAACCAAGAAATACAAATCGACAGTTCGCTGATGTTCAACAGTCTGAAATACAATGATTTTAATATTTCGGTGGGATATGGATATAATTGGGTGTTTGCACGGAATTGGGTGCTCGGGGCTAGTTTGTCATTGGCTTTGGCATACAAGTGGTCGAGCGGTGATACCGACAAACCTGCCGATGAGTTCTCATTCGAGAACATAAACTTGGATGGAGTGGGGCGATTAGGTATAGTGTGGAACGACACTAAGTGGTATTTTGGTGCCAATGCTGTCATGCATAGTTATAATTACAAGAAATCTCGATTTGCGGCAAACAATTTTTTTGGCAGTCTGAATATATATTGCGGATTTAATTTTGCATTGAAGAAATCATATCGGAAAAAATGAGGTATTGCATATTGATCATATTGAGTTTGTTGCCTTATGTGAACACTATGGCACAAAAAAGGCAAACGGCCGACAGTCTGAATGTTGCGGGTTGGCTAAACGAGGCGCGCAAGCAATCTTCATCCACTTGCCTGCCTGTATTCTTTGCCGAGAAGTTTTTGGGGAGACCTTATGTAGCACATACATTAGAAGTAAACGACAGAGAACAATTAGTGGTGAATACACGACAACTCGACTGCACGACTCTTGTGGAAAATGTTGTGGCATTGACTTGTGCAATCAAAAGAGGCAAAGGGACATATAAGGATTACTTGTATTACTTAAATATAATAAGGTATAGAAAAGGGCGCAACACAGGATATGTATCCAGGTTGCATTATTTTTCAGAATGGATAGATGACAACACTGAAAAGGGTATCGTAGAGGAAAGACAATGGCCAAATCCCCCGTTTTCAGCCATACAGACTGTGAGGTTGGGATATATGAGCAGTCATCCTGCGAGTTATAAGGCTCTGCGAAACAATCCGGCTTTTGTGGATGAGATATATAAAACAGAACAGAATTATTTAAATAGAAAATACAGATATATCCCGAAGTCGGATGTGAAGAATACCGCCGCAATGAGAAAGGCAGTGAACAATGGTGACATCATTGCAATCACATGCAAAAAGAAGGGACTCGACATTGCTCATTTAGGTATTGCCGTGTGGAAGAAAGACGGACTTCATCTGCTCAATGCTTCGCAAATCCACAAGAAGGTTGTATTGGAGCCGATGACTCTCGGAAAGTATCTGTCGAAACATTCGTCGCATACAGGAATAAGAATTATTAAAATAATATAAACAGAAAAGTTATGGAATTACCAGATTTTATGAGTTTTGCCAACAAGTTCTCACCTACAGACTTTGTCGATAAGGTGGCTCGTATTGCCAAGCGAGCTGGCGCAAAATTGGTTTATGCTGCGTTGATATTATACTATACGCTGCAGAGTGACAAAGTGTCAAAAGCTGACAAGGCTTTGATTGTGGGCGCATTAGGATATATGATCAGTCCGTTTGACGCTGTGCCTGATGCCATACCAATCGTCGGACTTACAGATGACCTTGCGGTACTTGTGTATGTATTGAAAAAAGTGTGGGTAAATGTTGAACCCGAAATTAAGGACAAGGCACGCGCACGTCTGTCAAAGTGGTTTGATGAAGATGAAATAATGGAGATTGATGACTTGAAATTCTAAGTCTGACAGAATCTATGGTTTATTAATATGTACATCCGGATGTGATATTGCATCCGGATGTTCATTTTAGAATGGTGCAGAACCATTATCACTTGGAGCAAACGGAGCATCCTCACTTGAAGGCATGAAGTCGCCTCCGTTCATTTTCGAACCGATAATCTCACCTCCGCCAATTGCAGGACTGTTTATGCTGTTGCCGGCTGACTCTGGATTTTCGAATCGTGTAAACTCTCCACGGAAGTTTAGAAGAACATCGCCCGTAGCGCCTTTTCGGTGCTTGGCTATGATAATCTGGGCCATACCATGAAGGTCTCTTCCGTTTTCGTCTTGATAGATATGGTAGTATTCCGGTCTATGCACAAAGAGAACCATGTCGGCATCTTGCTCGATAGCTCCCGACTCACGAAGGTCGCTAAGCTGAGGGCGTTTTCCCTCAAGGCCTTCACGGGATTCCACACCACGATTGAGCTGACTTAGTGCAAGGATTGGAATATCGAGTTCCTTGGCAATCTGCTTGAGAGAACGAGATATGGTTGACACTTCTTCCTGACGGCTGCTGAATCTCATACCATTGGCATTCATAAGCTGGAGATAGTCTATCATTATAATCTTCACTCCATGGTCGCGCACTAATCGGCGTGCTTTTGTGCGAAGTTCGAAAACCGACAATCCTGGTGTGTCGTCAACATATAAAGGAGAGCCGATGAGATTGTTAAGACGCTTGTCGAGTCGCTCCCATTCGTCGGGTTTTAATTGTCCGTTCAAAATCTTGCTACCCTGAATCTCACAGCAGTTGGAGATAAGACGGTTGACGAGTTGCACATTGCTCATTTCTAGAGAGAAGAATGCCATTGGAACTTTGTAGTCGGCAGCAATATTCTTCGCCATAGAAAGAGCAAACGAAGTCTTTCCCATCGCCGGACGTCCAGCAATGATGACAAGGTCACTGGCTTGCCATCCACTGGTAATATTGTCGAGCTTGTGATAACCAGTTGGCACACCGGTAAGACCGTCTTTATTGGCAGCGGCTTTTTGTATTACCTCAACCGCATTTGATATTACTGGGTCAATCTGGGTATAGTCTTTCTTCATGTTGCGGCGTGAAAGTTCGAAGAGTGAACCTTCTGCCTCTTGCATCAAGTCGTCAATATCCATCGACCCGTCGAAAGCCTTTGTCTCTATCTCACTGGCGAAAGATATCAGTTGGCGTGCAAGAAACTTATGCGCAATGATTCGGGCATGGTATTCGATGTTTGCCGACGAGGCAACCTTGTTCGACAAATCGGCTATATATATAGCGCCTCCCACTTTGTCGAGGTTACCTTGTCGCTCCAGCTCATCAGTTACAGTCAATACGTCAACGGGTTTTTCAGCCATACTCAAATCGCGAATGGCTGAATAAATCAGTTGGTTGCGCTGTTCATAAAAACTATCAGGAGATAAAATTTCACATACCACGGCATAGGCGTCGCGGTCGTTCATGAGTGCGCCCAATACAGCCCTTTCCACTTCGAGAGCCTGTGGTTGAAGATGGGCGTATGTAGTGTTGTCAATGCTTTTTTTTGCCATATTATTCTGATTTTGGTTGCAAAAGTACAAAAAATCTCCATAAAACTTTCATAATTCAGGAGAATTAATTAATTTTGCAATAAAAAAGAGTGACTATGATAAATTTCCCTATTGCAAAAATCAATCTTGGACTCAATGTTGTGAGTAAGAGAGAGGATGGTTACCATAACCTGGAAACCGTTTTTTATCCTGTGCCTATCAAGGATGCACTTGAGGTTTTACCTATGCACGAAGGATTTCCGTCTGACGTGAGATGTGACTTGAAGGTGACTAATCTTTTTATCGATGGTGACGAGCAGAAAAACCTTGTTGTCAAGGCATACAATATGATTGCTCAGGACTATGATCTACCGAGAGTGCATGTACATCTTTACAAGCATATACCAACACAGGCAGGAATGGGTGGCGGTTCGAGCGACTGTGCCTATATGATTAGGCTGCTTAACGAAATGTTTTCGTTAGGAATGTCTGATGATAAAATGATTGGATATGCGGCTCGTTTAGGAGCCGATTGTGCCTTCTTCATTAACTCGCAACCTGCGTATGCAGAAGGAATAGGGGAGAAGTTGCAACCGATTTCTCTCGATTTGAGCGGATACAAGATGTTGGTGGTCAGACCGAATATTCCCGTTTCAACCAAGGAGGCTTTTTCGTTGATTACTCCTCAGATACCGAAAAAGAACTGCTTGGATGTAGTTATGCAACCGATAGAGACATGGAAAGACGAACTCGTTAATGACTTTGAACGTAGTGTGTTTGCCATTCATCCGGAAATCGGAATGTTGAAGGATAAAATGTACGAGCAAGGTGCTGTGTATGCAGCGATGAGTGGAAGCGGAAGCAGTGTGTTCGGATTGTTCCATGATACTCCTGACGAAAAATCATTCGTGGGATGTATGGATGAACTCACTGTTTTTACTGTCGATATGTCTGATATTTGATATCATCTTCCATGTAAGGCGCGGGAGATACGTGATGAGTCGCAAGATACTACCATTGCGCATCTTCCGCGGTATTGCAATTAACAATGACAATGCTGTCAATACAAAAAGCAACCACCATTTGTATGCCCATGTCATGGCAACTACAGACATAATAATCGACCATGCAAATGTGCCCACTATGAGCATTGAGCGTGGAATGAGCATTTGCTGAATGGTTTTGTCTATATAGTTGATGTTAAAATGCAGAATGGCCATAGGCAGATTTTCCATCATTCTGAGCCAGCAATTCAGTTGTGCCGACATCCATCGTTGGCGCTGACGCTTGAAATTTTCCTCATTGCCTACCTTTTCATCAAAGACATCAATACATTCCACATATTTTATAAATATGCGCTCTTTTATTAGCATCTTCTCTATTTCCCTGTCTTCACCGGCTGTGGATAGTTGGTGAACATGCGATTTAAACCATTGAAAGTCGAAGCACATTCCAGAGCCGATAAGAGCCGAAGACAATCCAATGTTATTATGTCCTTTGCGGAAGAGTGAATTGTTGATTTCCTCACTGACTCCGTCAAGTTGAGCAATCTTGTTGTCGGCATTCTTTGCACACCTATGGCATTGAATTGCAATGAATCCATTGTTGCATATTTCATTCAGTTTGTCAAGAAAATCATGACTGACAATATTGTCGGCATCCAGAATGACAATATTGTCGAAATCGTCATTCGTGTTGTCAAATGCAAATTGCAGTGCCTTTGCCTTGGAACTTTTCTCAAATTGCGGTTGGAGTAGGGTAATCGGCAATTCAGACAATTTGGCATTTGTTTCCTTGCTCATATGGTCGGATACAACAATCACGGAGAACTTGTCCTTCGGATATTCCTGTTCAAGGAATGACGTTATAGTGCGATGTATGACCTTATCTTCTCCATACGCCGGGAATATGATAAGAAAGCGCCTTTTTCCTTTTTTGTTATTCTTGATGTTTGTCTTTTTAATAAAAGAATGTATAGGTCCAAGTGCATAAGTTATCGCGTAGAAAAATATATATCCTACGGAGAATGCAGCAATGCACCATAACGTTATGTCAATGACGTGAGCGACGACCCAAACCATTTAGATGAAGAATAGATAAAATGACAGAGAAAGGAAGTTTGATAAATGCCTTATCCCAACGTTTATCTACTAGATAGTCGGGCGTGGCGATGGCAAAAATCAATAGTATTATAGCTGCTATTACCCACCATTTTATAGCCAATGACATGTAAATGAATGGCAAGGCGACACTCATAAAGAAAATTATTCCCATCATCAGTGTGCGGGGCAGAAGCATCCATTGCAGGATTTTGTCCACCAAATCATATTGCTTGTTGTATATGGCAGCTGGCAAGTATTTGATATTCTTTATGATAGAATGGAACTGAGTGGATAGCCAGCGCCCTCTTTGCTTCTGGAAATCGTTGGTTGTCCTAACCTTCTCGTCGAATACGAAAATATTGTCGAAGTAGTCAACGAATATATGTTGGCGCATAAGAAGAGCCTCAAGTTCCTTGTCTTCATACGCAGCCTTGGTCTTTCCGATATTTTCCTTAAACCAATTGTAATTGAATGCCATTCCCGAGCCGCTCAACGCCGAAGGCAATCCCAAAGAAATGTGTCCGAGTCGGAATACCGTATTGTTGATTTCTTCAAATGTAGCGTCAAGAATAGCTGTGGAAGTGTCGCGGTTCTTTGACACACGATGGGCTTGAATAGCCTTGGTTCCTGCAGATTCATACGCATTATTAATATCCTCAAGGAATTCTGGCAATACGATATTGTCGGCATCAAGAACCACGGCAATGTCGTATATCTTGAATTGAGGAAGATTGTTAATGGCATATTGCAATGCCTTTCCTTTGGTACTCTTTTTGAAATTCGGTGTAAGAAGAGTGATTGGATATTGTGCCAATTTGAAATTGGTCATTTCTTTTTGATGGTCAGAGATAACGACAACGTCAAAAAGGCGCTGAGGATACATTTGTCCTAAAACAGAATTTACTGTTCTTTCTATAACATCGTCGCACTTGTAGGATGGAATAAGGACAATAATTCTGTTTTGCCTCTTGGATTTAACAATTTTTGTTCCTCTTTTTATCTGGGAAGCAACGACAAACACAGTGAAATAGGCGACTGTCGCTGCGACAGCCACGAACAATAATCCATCAATAATATATAAAATCCACCAAAAATCCATATCTTCAATTTTTTATGAAATCAATAATACCATTAATAGTAGCTTGCGCAATTTTTATTTTGCCGCACAGCGTATTTTTTATTATGTCTATTGCTCCTACGACGCATATTAAGTATATATATGACAATAATCTGAATTGTTCTGAATTCCTTTTTATAAAGAGAAGCCTATTGCGAGTGAGATAATAAGTCTTCAGTGGACTGTTTGCTCCAGTGCTTTGGCTTTCTTTGTGATATATTGTGGCAGATGGCTCATACCATATTTGGTATCCATTGCGCTTCATCATCATCGACCAGTCCATTTCTTCATAATACAGGAAATAACATTCCGGCATTAGTCCTACTTTGTCAATCGTGTCTTTCCTTACCAGCATGGCTGCACCATGAGCAAATGCTGTAGGACCAGGAGTGTCGCACTGTCCATTGTCGGGCTCATCATATCCGATGCCTCGATTTCGGCAAGTGATACGTGACATTGGAGTGAATCCTGCATATTGAATATGTTGTTCGCCATAATAGAATCGAATCTTAGGGCACATTATTCCTATGTGTTCCATTGACTCCATACGCATTACCAACTTATCGATGTCTTCCATATTTACCTCTGTATCGTTGTTGACGAAAAAGAGGTATTTCCCGACAGCGTGCTTTATGCCAAGATTGTTTCCACCTGCAAAACCTAAGTTTTTCTCACTGCGTATGCACCTCACATCTGGATATTTGGACGTAATCACATCGGCTTCGTTATTCGCGGAGCCGTTATCCACCACAATCACCTCTGTGTCAGCGGGATTGAAGGCCAGATGGTCAAGCAGTGCGCATGTGTCATGCAGTCCGTTGTAGTTGACCGTTATTACAGAGAGCCTATACTCTTGATGCACGTTTCTTCTCCAGTTTTAGTCTGCGACGTTCTTCTTGTTCTGCAAGCAGTTTTGCCTCCCAATCATTCCATTCGTTTTCTATGTATGGCAGCAGATATACAGTTGCAAGTCCACCATAGTAGATGAGCACGTTGGGGAACTGCAGTAATATCTGGTTGGCATATCCACCGAGATGCATTCCTATAAATGCTGCAGTGTAAGCTGCTCCCACACCTCGTATTGAAATATTTTTCAGTCGGAAAAAGACTATCCAACAAGCACCGAGGAACATCACTGCATTCAGGATGGAGAAGACAGTAATTCCCACTACGCCAGTTCTTACCCATATATACACATACTCAGAGTCGGGCGGCACTTGCGTAATCAGTTTAAACTTGTTGTATGCAGGCATGTCGCTATTCTCCAGTCCAATTCCCACTCCCCACGGAGCATCTACCATATACTTCCTCAGCGTTGCCTTGTTTTGTTCACGCACTCCCAATGATGCGTCATCCTTGTCGAAGGCAGTACGCATACGACGTATATTCTGGTTACCGTCGCCAATCTTTGTGAAAGCGAGAATATACAAGAATACAAGGAACAAAGCACTGACAGAAAGAATGATCCTTTTGTTTTTGCTCAGTACGATGAACACCAAAATCGTTGCAATAAAACAGAAGAGGGCAGTACGTGTTCCAGAACCGAAGAATGCCCATATACCGATGCATCCAGCTATAGCAAAGAAAATCCTTATTCTTTTTAGCTTCATCGTTATAGCGATGATCAGGAAAGCAGCAGATGCCACTGCGGTGTGAATACCGAAGTTAGCAGCATCGGTGAAGCAAGAGAAATATCTTATCTTACCTCCCATGATATGAGCAGGCGAACTCCATAGGAATCTTGACTCCGCTTCCGTCAATCCGATATTCTTTTGTTTCCATAGCCAGATGGCTGCAAAAATGATGAACACTGCCCAAATATAGAGCAAGGTCATTATTTTCTTTGGTGTGTCGATAAATAGTGTCGTCACCACAAACGCATAAAGAATCTGCATTGACATAAGTCGTGCACCAGTGTACCATCGATAGACGTCAATTCCCAATCCACATTGATCGTTGAATATCTCGATGCAACAGAAAAGCACCCACAAGATTGCACACAAGAACATCAGATTAATCAAGCGTGAGAGATGGAATCTCCAATGGTCTATAATCACCATACCGATGAGCATCAATTCGAATAGTTCGTTGATCATCGAAACTGGTACCGGAAGATGGAAATGACGCTCGATGAACATGATTATAGTATTGACGATGAACAAAGTATAGAACATCGCCATCTTCCTACTGAACAGGAAATATCCAACGAGAGCGATTGCAGGTATGCATATCACAGCAACAAACGCACTATATCCACTGCTCATGAAATTGAGTATGGCTATAGAGAAAAGGAGAAAGAGTAGGATAGCTCTTCCTCCGTTTCCTTTTGAGTATGCTGTTACAGTCTTGTTATTATCCATTATAATTTGGTATGACTATTTTCTGTTGCTGTAAGACCCATCTGCGACAGGCGATATACGAAGTTGTTGAACTTTGTATAAGGCGGCAGTTGGCCAACAAACTCCTCAACAGCATAGCGTTGTGACTCCGTGAGATACATGAATAGGCTGTCCTTGTTTTCCAGTTGTGACTGAAGTTCCTTCAATGCTTTCTGGTCAACATCCTTCCAAGTGCGGTTGGCGCGTGTTACGAGCAGGTTGACAGTGCCCAAGTTCAGCAGTGCCGACGGAATTGAATGTTCATTGAGGTTAGGATACTCAATAATAGCTATTTCGTCAGGCAGAAGATCCGGGCAAAGGTCCTTGATACTCTTGCTCATAATGTATCTACTGTCGTCGGCCAGGAAGTCCTCGTCGTATGTCAGTTTTCTAACTTGCAGTCCAAGTGTAATCCAATAGTTTTCAAGTTCCTGTGCCAAGTAGCTCTTTCCGTTACCGCCATCCGTAGAGATGAGGTTAAGCACATTCTGCTGTCCAGTCTTGAAATGTGGCAACAGAGCCTTGCTGAGTTGGCGCAGCGACATATCGGCGATAGTCTTGTTGAATCTGCGATAGCGAAGATTGCTTTCCTTGGGGAAACATCCGATGACAGGAATCTTCGTGATTCTCTCCGAACGCATACGGTCGCGCAATGTGCGGTCGAGCAGTTCGATGAGCAGGAAGTAAATAGCAGTCATAACGAATGTCAGCAAGTATGCACCCAACAATATCATCAGACGATTAGTAGGCAGTGCGTTGAGCGGGAACATTGGCGGGTTGAGCACGCGCAATGTAGCCGTAGTCATTTGGAGATTGCGCTGGCGCAGACGAGCTGCATTCAGTGCCTTCAGCATTTCCATGTAGTTGCCTTCCACGAAACCAATGTGACGGTCTTTTCTGTCGAGTGTTGCTCCGATAGGAGAGAAATAGAGGAACTGTCTGTCGATGCTCTGTCGCATGATGTCCTGTGCTGTCATCTTTGCCTTTGTTTTCTCCAAGAGAAGCACTTGTTCCACCCAATTCTCGAGCAAGGTGTTTGCTCTTACTCCATTCTCAGTTGAGAAGCTTCCAGCCTCGATGTCCCTTGTCAAATCCCTTACGCTTTCAGCTGTGGCTCTCAAGTCCTTTTGAGCTTTTGCGAGCTCGTTTTGCGACTCGGCATTATTACCTCCGCCTTCGCTCGACATAAGTTGAAGGTTGGATATTCTCGACTGAATTCTTGAGATGTCGCGCACCTTGTCAGTAAATTGCTTGTTGGCGCGTATTGCCTTAGCACGCTCGCCTAATTGTCTTTCGAGCCAATCCATCAAAGCCTTTGTAGTGGTGTAGTCCATAAGCAGAGTGTTGTCCGACAGCTGTTGTCCAGCCTCAAGACTAGCCAATTGCTTAGTTTGCTCACCATAGTTGATGATACGCTTCTCTATATTATAATTAATAAGGTCATCCTCGGCATTGCAGAGAATCTTGTAAAGACGTGCCACCTCTTTCTCGAAGAACTTGATGACGTTGTTGGTTTCACCGAATCTGAGTTGCTGATATTGGCGTGCAAACACATCATTCAGAATGTCAAGAGTATTGTATGCAATACCAGCGTCGTTGGCGCTATATCCGATATTGATAATATCACTCTTAGAGAACTGTGTAACTTTGAGTTTTGACGAGATGTTATTCAATCCGAAATAAGGATGATAGTTAGTCAATCCGAATATGAAGTTGTCCTGTGTAGGCTTTTCATAAGCGCGCAAGTTGGAGTATGTAGCAGCTTCACTATTTCTGTTGATAAGTCCCTTAACCTCAGCAGGAACAGAAGCGTTAAGTTGCTTGAAGTGTTCAGCCGAGATATAATTGTTGTCCTTATTCTCATTACCGTACATCATACAACGAGCGAACAGTCGTAGCGACACTTCGTGCAGCGTATTGTCGGTCGTGATGAGGATCATAAGGTTGTTGATATTAGTTTGGGAGTTACCTCCGGCAATACCCGAACCGCCCTCAATGTTATAGCCGGTAATCATACCAGTATAAATTGTGGTATTAGTGTCATATTGGCGTTCCATATCCCTTGTCAGGAACCATGCAATAATCAACGCAATCAACGGAAGAATTGCGAGATACCATCTGATGCGGTATAAAAATCTAACTATATATCTGAAAATATCCATAATCGTATATTTTTTTAGTTAATATTACTTCTTTTGTTTAGCGGCCTTTTTGGCTTCCTTTTCAGCCTCCTTTTTTGCTTTTTCTTGAGCCTTTTTGTCAGCTTTTTCCATTTCCTGATATTTCTTTTCCTCTTCCTCAGCCTCTTTCTTTATCTGCTTTTGTATAGCCTTGTTTTCCTTGGCTATTTGCTTGTCAGATTTCACGATAGTGTCGTCGAGAGTGATATCAGTTGTTGTATTAGTTATGATAGGAGTATGTGTAAGTATTTCCAAAGTTACGATGTCTGTGGTAATACTAGTCTGCAGTTGCTGATAAGCATTCACGGCTCCGTTTTCCCTTGCCTTTGTGAGTGCAAACTCAGCAATGCTCATTTCACCATTGTGGAACTGTTCCTGGGTCAATTGTCCTGCGCCCTGATATACCGCAGCGTTCTCGCTGGCAGTTTTCAGTGCAACGAGGTCGTTGGTAATTTTTACATATAGAGTAACTATCTGCAGTTTAAGTTGGTCGTATGCAATATCCTTTTTTATACGTGCTGCATCAACTTCCAATTTTTTTCTTTTCACAGAAGCCTTTAGGTCGAGGATGTCCTCGAGAGGTACGGCCAAGTTTACTCCCACGTTCCAATAGCTTTGCTCGCTACCTTGGAATTGGTAGATCATGTTACTGCTAAGGTTGGATGAGTTGTTGCCCCACATATCTGTTTTTCCATATCCATAGCTTGCATGTCCTCTAACATAAGAGAAGATGTGCCTTTTCTGCTTTGCCACTTCCGCCTGTGCTATTTCCTGTGCCTTGGCTAAGCTAAGAATCTCGGGATTAGACTTAGCGTTCTCGAGGAGCACAGCCAATGGTGGTAGGTGAAATTTAGAAAAGTCAATGGTACTACCCTCGCTGGCGTCGAAGAAGCCAGCGGAGATTCCGCTGTCGTTGTACTGTGCGTTTGCCAACTGCACCGACAAAGACAATGCTGCAAATAATGCTATACGCTTAATACTCATTTTTTGTTTTATTTTTGTGGTTTATTTTTTAATTCTTAGGAATTTAAACGTCGTCTTTCTGTATAAAGGCTGTAAGAGTTTTAAAGATAATCTTCATATCGAGAATGAAGTTGTATGTTTGTCCGTAGGTGATGTCGAGCTGCTTTCGCTCGTCGGCAGATAGTTTGCCGCTGTCACCTCGTTTTTCCACTTGCCACAGTCCCGTAAGTCCTGCTGGTGCCATGAATCTGTCGATGCTTTCGTCACTGGTGAGTTTTTCAGCCTCGTAGAGTGGGAGAGGCCTATTTCCCACCACCGACATGTCACCTTTAAGAATATTTACCAATTGAGGCAACTCATCGATACTGTATTTTCGTATGAAGTGTCCTACTTTGGTTATTCGCGGGTCGTTTTCGATTTTGACGAATGCATTGTTGATGTCTTCGTTTTTCTGCTTGTTGAAACTGCTCTCCGACACAACGAAGTCATCACCCACCAGCATCACCTCTTCATCGCTGATAAGCATTTCTGCCCCCAAGTCATCGCCAATTGCAGTGTTGTCGTCCACATTGGCATTGAAATGTCCTACAGGCACCACCGGTTCCTCAATCTTGTCGCTATATTGGTTTTGTGTTTTGCTAAGTTCCTTGAGTCGCTTGTCGGAATCCATAAACATACTTCTGAATTTCAGGAAGTCGAATACTGTATAATTAGTTCCGACTCGCTTTGACTTAAACAACACAGGTCCATTGCTTTCCAACTTAATTGCGATAGCAGTAATGATGAACACAGGCGATAGTATGATCAGCGCAATCAGCGAGAATACGATGTCGAATGTCCTTTTCCAAATTGGTATTTTGAAATGAAGGATATTTTTGCTTGAAGCTTTGTCGTCGAACAAGATGTTTTCCCTACTGGTGATAAACTGTATTTTCTTGTTTATTTCAGTTACGGATGAATCTTTGTTCAAGGTGTCGTTAATGCCGCACTTTTGATAAGTAAGCCTTTCCTCATTGCTGAGCAGGCCAGTCAGCAGTATGATGTATAATCCAGGGCATTTCTTTTTCAGGTAAGTTATAGAAGTGATGTCTTCACTTATTACGCCTCTTTCAAAAAAGACTATGAAGTGTTCGTTTTTAACCCTTGGTACACAAAGTTTGGCAGCATCTTTGTAAGTGCTGGTCATTCTCACAATTTGTCCTGGGACATATTTGAGTTTGTCTCTTGTGTTGGGGTTTTTCCCTAAATATACGATACCGATCATATATATAATAATGTTTAGGGGAGATTATCTCAAGGCAATATTTTCTTTACCCTGATTTTCAACTCCATAGGATTGAATGGCTTAACGATGTAGTCCACGGCACCAATTTCCAGCAGTCTGATGCGCTCGTTTGTGCTATCCTCGCTGCTGAGCATGATGACAGGAATGTGGCGGAATAATTCATTCTGCTTGATCCACTCAAGAAAATCGTCGCCGCGCATTCCCGGCATTCTGATGTCGGATATGATAAGGTCGGGTGTGTTGCCTGCTTGAAGCCACTTTACAGCCTGCAATCCATCAGGTAACCACTGCACGTCATAATCACTCATAAGGTATATCGAAAGCACTTTGGCAATCGTTTCCTTGTCGTCCAAGATTAAAATTTTCTTCTTCATAATTATTATCTGGAAATATATTACAAGTGCAAAGGTATGAAAAAAAAATGAATTAAGGATTATTTTTTTGCATTTTTTTTAATAAAAGGGCAAAAAAAATTTTTTTTTGTGTATTTTGAGGGAAAAATCGCGTTCAAACGTATTATAATTAGTAAAAAAGAAAATAATCGATTATTTAAAGTTTACTAATATGGCAAGAAGATTATTATTAGGATTTGACGTGGGAAGCAGTTCCGTAAAGGCTTCTCTCGTTGACGCAGACACTGGTAAGTGTGCTGCATCTGCATTTTATCCAGAACAGGAAGCTCCGATTCTCGCAGTCAAGGCTGGTTGGGCTGAGCAAGAACCTCAGATGTGGTGGGAGAATGCCAAACTGAGTTTGAAAAAAATCATGTGCGAAGCCAATGCCAGTGCCGACGAGATTGCAGCTATTGGTATTTCTTATCAGATGCATGGTTTGGTATGTGTTGACAAGTCATTGAATGCTCTCCGCCCTTCTATCATCTGGTGTGACTCGCGAGCAGTGCCTTATGGCGAGAAGGCTTTCAGTGATTTGGGCTCTGACAAGTGCTTGCAGCATCTTCTCAACTCTCCCGGTAATTTCACTGCGGCTAAGTTGGCATGGGTGAAGGAAAACGAACCTGAATTGTTTGAAAAAATACACAAGGTGATGCTTCCTGGTGACTATATCGCAATGCGTCTGAGTGGAGTTGCCAACACAACAGTCAGCGGTTTGAGCGAAGGAATGTTCTGGGATTTCAAGGAGAACAAGGTTGCTGATTTCCTTCTCGACTATTATGGTTTCGACAAGTCGTTAATCTCGGATATCGTGCCTACATTCAGTGTGCAGAGCGAAGTGTCTGCCGAGGCAGCAGCCGAGACTGGTTTGAAGGCTGGAACTCCTATTACTTATCGCGCAGGCGACCAACCCAACAACGCATTGAGTCTCAACGTGTTCAATCCAGGTGAAATCGCTTCTACTGGTGGAACGTCAGGCGTTGTATATGGTGTGCTTGGTGATGTAAACTATGATCCGAAGAGTAGAGTAAATACTTTTGCTCATGTAAATCACAACGACGAGCAGACGCGCCTCGGTGTACTCTTGTGCATCAATGGTTGCGGTATTCTCAATGCTTGGACTCGCCGCAATATTGCTCCCGAGGGAATTGGATATGCCGACATGAACAAGTTGGCTGCCGGAGTGCCCATTGGCAGTGACGGAGTGAGTGTAATTCCTTTTGGCAATGGTGCCGAGCGTGTTCTTGAGAACAAGGAAATCAACTGCACCATCAGCGGTATCAACTTCAATAAGCATAACAAGGCGCATATTGTCAGAGCGGCACAGGAAGGCATTGTCTTCAGTTTCTGCTATGGCATGGAAGTGATGCAGCAGATGGGCATGAATATCAATAAGATACATGCCGGAAAGGCAAATCTGTTCTTGAGCGACATTTTCCGCGACACACTTGCCGGAGTAAGTGGAGCGACTATCGAACTCTACGACACCGACGGAAGTGTTGGAGCAGCCAAGGGAGCTGGAATTGGTGCAGGAATCTACAAGGACAACAACGAGGCTTTCGCCACTCTCGACAAGTTGGCCGTTATTGAGCCCGATGCCAATAAGCGTGCTGAATATCTCGACGCTTATGCAAGATGGAAGAGCCTGATCAACAAGAATATTTAAGTTGATGAAACAAGAAAGTCATCCCTCTGAAAAGAAGGATGACTTTTTTTATCTTTTGAATGCTTGATAGCTGCAATGATTATTGCAGACTCTGCTTATACCATTCAAACAATTTGTTCACACCTTCATCAATCTCCACCTTGTGAGTCCATCCGAGGGAATGGAGCTTCGATACATCAATCAGCTTGCGCATTGTGCCATCTGGCTTCGATGAGTCAAACTCGACAACACCTTCAAATCCAACGGCTTTCACCACTAGTTCCGACAACTCTCGTATGGTCAGTTCCTTGCCAGTTCCCACATTGATATGGCAATTTCTTATCTCGCCGAGCGACGGGATAGCTCCGCCTCGTCCTTCGCTGTTGTTGCGGTCAACGGTTCCATCTGCCTTGGCACCGAAGAACACCGACGAATATTTCTCGATACCGATGATGTCCTTGAAGTCAACATTGAGAAGCACGTGAACACTGGCGTCGGCCATATCCTCGCTCCACAGGAATTCGCGCAGCGGTTTACCTGTTCCCCAGAGCACTACCTTGTTGTCGTAGATGCCATAAAACTCCAGAGTCTTGAGAATTCGCTCATGCGGATTGCTGCCATCTACATTTCCCTCTCCGATGATAGCCTTTAGTTTTTCATTGGGATTCACCGGACGCTTGTTCATATCGTTTTCAATAGCCTTCCAGTTGCCGTCGTGAATGAGTTTTGCAAGATAAATCTTGCGCATCATTGCCGGCATCACGTGAGAGTTTTCGAGATGGAAATTGTCGTTCGGACCATAGAGATTTGTTGGCATCACTGCGATGTAATTAGTGCCATACTGCAAGTTATAGCTCTCGCACATCTTCAGGCCTGCGATTTTCGCTATGGCATATTCCTCATTGGTATATTCCAGTGGCGAGGTGAGCAGTGCGTCTTCCCTCATCGGCTGTGGAGCGTTCTTTGGATAAATGCATGTCGAACCGAGGAAGAGCAGTTTTTTCACTCCGTGAGAGTAGGCGTTGCTGATGACATTGCATTGCATTTTCATGTTCTGCATGATGAAGTCGGCACGATAGAGCGAGTTGGCCATGATGCCGCCCACGAAAGCCGCAGCAAGTACCACAGCGTCGGGCTTTTCGGTGTCGAAGAACTCCTTCACAGCGTTCTGGTCGGTGAGGTCGAGTTCGCTATGACTTCTTCCCACCAAGTTGTTATATCCTCTTGCCTTGAGGTTATTCCAGATGGCAGAACCCACGAGTCCGCGGTGTCCTGCCACATATATCTTACTGTCTTTACTTAATGACATAGTTTACATTTACTTGACAATTCCCTTTTCGAGATATTCAGCGAGGTTGGTGCGCATTACGCTTGCCACATGGTCGGCAGCCACTTTCTGCATGTCGTGGTTGACCATGATGCGCACGAGTTCCTCGAAACTTGTTGTTTGTGGATTCCATCCAAGCTCTTTCTTAGCCTTTGTCGGGTCGCCCCAGAGGTTGACCACATCGGTGGGACGATAGAAGTCTTCGCTTACTGCCACCACAACCTTGCCGGTCTTCACGTCGATACCCTTCTCGTTGATGCCTTCGCCTTCCCAGCGCAGTTCGATGCCGGCATACTGGAATGCGAGAGTGGCAAACTCACGCACTGTGTGCTGCACGCCAGTAGCGATGACGAAGTCCTCTGGAGTGTCGTGCTGCAGAATGAGCCACATGCACTCCACATAATCCTTGGCATATCCCCAGTCGCGCAGC